>JAUSNJ010000155.1 GCA_030645355.1 Rhodoferax sp.
GTCACTTCGCCATGCACCAGCAGCAAGATGCCCTCGCGCTGCATGGCCTCCAGCGTGGCGTAGGTCTTGCGCAGATCGGTGACACCGGCGTCGCTGTTGGTGGTGGCGCCCGCCGGGTAAAGCTTGGCGGCCACTACACCGGCGTCCTTGGCGCGGCGGATTTCGTCGGCAGGCAGGTTGTCGGTCAGATACAGCGTCATCAGCGGCTCAAATGACACTCCTTGCGGCACCGCGGCCTGGATGCGCGCCTTGTAGGCCAGCGCCTGGGCTGCCGTGGTCACCGGCGGGCGCAGGTTGGGCATGATGATGGCGCGGCCAAATTGGGCGGCAGTGTGGGGGACCACGGTGTTGAGCGCGTCGCCATCGCGCACGTGCAGGTGCCAGTCGTCGGGGCGGGTCAGGGTCAGGGTGTCTTGCATGGTGTTCGGTTTCATTTTCGGGTGGACTGGGTCAACAGGTAGTCCCACAGCGCCTGGGCGGCACTCTTGTGTGCAGCGGCCGCCCCGCGGGCGGCCGACGAACCACCGCGCGACAGCTCCTTCTGGACCGGCTTCTCGCGGTAGACCCGTACATCCATGGTGATGTCCAGGCCCTTGGCATCCGGCGGCAGGGCGCTGACCAGCCGCTTGGCTCGCAGTTCCTTCTTGACCGCGCTGTGCGGCAGGAAGGCAATACCGTGGCCTTCCAGCGCCATCGCCTTCAGGCCCTCGGCCATGTCGGTTTCGTACACCCGGTCAAAGTGGATGGCGGTGCTGGACTGCTTGAGGATCAGCTCCACCATGTGCCCCAGATACGCCCCCGGCGCATAGCCCAGATACGGCAGCGGATGCCCGGCGCGCCCCGGCAACTGGAACAGCGGCGCACCGTGGGCATCGGGTTTGACATAGGGCGCCACCACCTCCTCGCCCAGGCTCACCATCTCGTAGCGGTCGGCATCGAGCTGAAACGGCTGCGAGGGGTGGTAGTAGGCAATCAGCAGGTCGCAACTGCCCTCCACCATGCGCATCACCGCGTCGTGGACATTCAGTGCAATCAGGCGGCTCTTGATCGGGCCAAAGGTTTCGCGCAGCGACGACACCCAGGCCGGAAAGAAGGTAAAGGCCAGCGTGTGCGGCACGGCAAACTCGATGACGTCCTGCGCCGCCGAGGTGTGGCCCCGCAGCATCGCACGCGTGCTCTGCAGGGCCTGCAGCACCTCCATGGACTGGTCGTACAGCGTCTCGCCAGCCGGCGTCAGGCGCGTGGGGTAGCTGCTGCGGTCCACCAGGTCGGTGCCGGCCCAGGCCTCCAGCGACTGGATGCGCCGCGAGAAGGCGGGCTGGGTCACGTGGCGCAACTGCGCGGACCGGCTGAAACTGCGGGTTTCCGCCAGCGATACAAAATCTTCAAGCCATTTGGTTTCCATGGGCAAGATTATGCGCGGATTGCATGGGGTCAGATCTGTTCTTTGATGGAGGCCAACAGGCCATCGCAACCGTCTTCCACCAAGTCCAGCACGTGCTCAAAGCCTTGTGCGCCACCGTAGTACGGATCCGGCACGTCCTGGCTTTTGTACTTTTGGCAGAACGCAGTGAATCGCTTCAGCTTCTGCTTCTGCCCAGTCGGGCACTGCCGCTGCAGCGCGTGGAGGTGGCTGTCGTCCATGGCCACAATCAGGTCAAAACGGTCAAAGTCGGCGGACTGGACTTGCCGGGCCCGCAAGGCAGAAATGTCATAGCCACGCCGGCGGGCGTGCGCCTGCGAGCGATCGTCAGGCGGCTCACCAACGTGGTAATCCATGGTTCCTGCCGAGTCGACGGTCACGCAAGCTGCCAAGCTACTTTCAATGACTTTGTGGCGCAGAACACCATCCGCGGTGGGACTTCTGCAGATATTGCCGGTACAGACAAACAAGACCGAGAAAGTTTTCATACTGAGAATGTACCCATCAAAGTGTTCCGGTCAATACGGCCGAAAGCCCGCCGCAGCGAACCATCACACAAGCAGACTTTACCCCCTTGGATTGAGGTATATCAAGACGCCGCGCCGTCCCGTGACCACAATCGGTCGCGAAGGTTCGTCAGATTTTCAATCGAGGTTTCCCGTGCGCATTGAATGGAAAGACAGTTACAAAATTGGCAACGCAGAAATTGACACTCAACACGAGGAATGGTTCAGGAAGATCAACAACTTTCTGGAAGCCACCGATGTTGAGAGCATGGCGCGTTGTGAGGCGCAGATGTACCAGTACACGCGGGTGCATTTCAAACACGAAGAGACGCTGATGCGGGCCGTCCACTACCCGGAGTTACACGAGCACATCCAGAAGCACCACGAAATGCTGGCCCACATCAACACGATGTCGGCACAGATTGCCGACTTAACGATCGATCGTGCCAAGTGGAGGTCATTTCTCTCGGATTGGTTGCTGGATCACATCGCGAAGACTGACTCCCGACTGGCGGCCTACGTTGACGATTGAATCCTGAAACAGGCTGCTGAACCGCGCCAGAAGCATGATGGCTGCGGGCCAAAACTGCGTGTTGATGATGTCGTGAAGACTGGCCTTCCAGCGCCAGTATCCAACACTGGCCATATCGTCACGCCGGTCCAGGAGTTCTCCGGCCACTGCAACCACGAGTACGGCAAGCCACGGCCAGGGTGAGCGCAACGGCTTTTTGAAAAATACAGCGACCGTGAAAAACACGGCAAGGCCAACGTAGATATGCAGTGCGTCCTTGTCCATCCCGGTTGCGGCAACGATTGCCAACTTGATGGTCTGCACGGTTGAAATTTCCATGGTGTCTATCGATTTGTGTTTTGCGCATTGGAACGGACGAGCAAGTCAGGCCCTGGTCCAGTCGTGCGGTTGAAAAATCAATGGCCAATCGGTCGGCCACTCTTCATCATTTTCCCAAGATACCCCGAGTCCTCTTGCTTCTGATACGCCTTGCGCAAGTTGTCCAGGAGCGGGGCGGGCATTTGCGGGCTGGCGGCGAGCCACAGATTGCCAACAATATCCAGCTTGAACGCCGGAACAATCGTGTCGCAGCTGACCTTCGCCTCCTCACAGGCCAGCCTCACACCCTCATCCGAGAATACGATGAGATCAATCCGGTTGGCCTGCTGCATCTTGATGAGGCTGAAGGCAACATTCACCACCTCCAGACCTTTGTCTATGCCTTCGTCAAATCCCTGTTTGCGAAGATAGTCGGCCCGCACATCGCCGCGCAATACGCCAACCCGGTAGCGCTTGGCATCCTCCAGCGCGGGGATCACGATGTCATTTCGGCTGGCCAACCGATAGAGGTAGTAATTTCTTCTGGCCATCAGCCCTATCCATTGGTACTTTGCCTCGCGTTCCGCGCTTCGCAGCAAAGGAAACAGCAGGGCGTTGGGCTGAACTTCCAGGGTCTTCAGCGCCCTGGCAAAGGGTTGGGCTTCAATGGCATAGCTCAGACCCGCGTCTTTCATCAACTTGCCGATGAGTTCGCGCCCATAGCCGTTGTCGGGGGCATTGCTTTCGGCCGTTGCATTGCCGCCCCCGCTGCCGGTGAGGACAAGAACATCCATGGCGCCATTGGCAGCTTGTGCAATGGAACTTGCTCCCAGGAGCACACCGAGCCATTTACGACGCATCACGTTCACAGTTGCCTCGCCGAACTGTTGGTCCGCACGTTCATACCTTGGGTCGGGCTTGGCCGATGGCAAACGTCGCCTTGACGATCAACCCGGCGTGCACTTCATAGATGCAGATCATTTCCACCGTTTTGAGCCCATCGGGGAACGTGCGGGTGACAAACTCGTGATCCACGACGACGTTGTCCATGACAGTGCGCGACACCAGTTCGGCGTGCAACGCGGGGTCGTTGAACCGATCCGCCATGCGCTTGCGAATTTCCGCATGGCCGGATGCCAGGAGCCCCGCATGCAGCAGGTATTGCTCCGCATTGTCTTGATAGGTGGAGAGCCAGGCCTCCAGGTCGCGCGCGTTGTACGCATCCAATTGCCGCTGGACGACGGTCTCGGCCTTGATGGGCAAGGATGAATCGGTTAACGAGATTTGCATTTTGGGTAGTCCTCAATCCGCACTCTGCTGCAGCGCCCACATCTGCGCGTAGCGGCCATTCGCCGCCAGCAGGGCCGTGTGGTTGCCGCGCTCCACAATGCGGCCCGCGTCCATCACCAAGATCTCATGCGCGTCCACCACGGTCGACAGACGGTGCGCAATCACCAGCGTGGTCTTGTTGCGGGCCACGCTTTGCAGTTCGGCCTGGATGGCGCGCTCGTTGGCCGAGTCCAGCGCCGACGTGGCCTCGTCAAAGATCAGGATGGGCGGGTTCTTCAGCAGGGTGCGGGCAATGGCCACGCGCTGCTTTTCGCCGCCCGACAGCTTGAGCCCGCGCTCGCCCACCATGGTGGCGTAGCCCTTGGGTGTGGCGCTGATGAAATTGTGAATGTGGGCCGAGGCAGCGGCCTCTTCTACCTGCTCGCGGGTGGCGCCCGGCTTGCCGTAGGCGATGTTGTACTCCACCGTGTCGTTGAACAACATTGT
>JAUSNJ010000167.1 GCA_030645355.1 Rhodoferax sp.
GGCTTGGAATCGCGTTCAATGCTGACCTTGCTGGCGGCTTCGTCGATCAGGTCAATCGCCTTGTCGGGCAAAAAGCGGTCGGTGATGTAGCGGTGGCTCAGTTCGGCTGCGGCCACGATGGCCGGATCGGTGATCTGCACGCCGTGGTGGAGTTCGTACCTTTCCTTCAGACCGCGCAAAATGGCAATCGTGGCTTCCACCGAAGGCTCGCCCACCAGGATCTTCTGGAAACGGCGCTCCAGCGCAGCGTCCTTTTCAATGTACTTGCGGTATTCGTCCAGCGTGGTGGCGCCCACGCAATGCAGCTCGCCACGGGCCAGCGCAGGTTTGAGCATGTTGCCTGCATCCATCGCGCCTTCGGCCTTGCCGGCGCCCACCATGGTGTGCAGCTCGTCAATAAAAACAATGGTCTGGCCTTCGTCCTGCGCCAGTTCCTTCAGCACGGTTTTCAGGCGTTCCTCAAACTCGCCGCGAAACTTGGCGCCCGCCAGCAGCGCAGCCATGTCCAGGCTCAGCACGCGCTTGCCCTTGAGCGAATCGGGCACCTCGCCGGCCACGATGCGCTGGGCCAGGCCTTCAACGATGGCGGTCTTGCCGACGCCGGGCTCGCCAATCAGCACGGGGTTGTTCTTGGTGCGGCGCTGCAGCACCTGGATGGCACGGCGGATTTCATCGTCGCGGCCGATCACCGGGTCAAGCTTGCCCAAGCGGGCGCGCTCGGTCAGGTCCAGGGTGTATTTCTTGAGGGCTTCGCGCTGGCCTTCGGCGTCGGCGCTGTTGACGTTCTGGCCGCCGCGCACGGCGTCAATCGCCGCTTCCAACGCCTTGCGGGTCAGTCCGTTTTCCTTGGCGATGCGGCCCACGTCGCTCTTGCTGTCGGTCAGGGCCAGCAGAAACAACTCGCCGGCAATGAACTGGTCGTTGCGCTTGATGGATTCTTTTTCTGTCGCTTGCAGCAGCCTGGCCAGTTCCTGGCCCACCGTGATCTGGTCTTGGCCCTCCACCTGCGGCAGCTTTTTGACAGCGGCATCGGCCGCCTGCATCAAGCCATTGACATTGACGCCGGCCCGCTCCAGCAGGGCGCGCGGCCCGTCTTCCTGGCGCAGCATGGCGGCCAGCAAGTGGGCCGGCTCAATGTAGCCGTTGTCGTTGCCCAAGGCCAGCGACTGCGCGTCGCTCAGGGCTTCCTGGAATTTGGTGGTCAGTTTGTCTTGCCGCATGTAGTCACTCCGGGTGAAACTCTAAAAAAGGT
>JAUSNJ010000007.1 GCA_030645355.1 Rhodoferax sp.
TGCCGCAACATTTCAACATCGCCCAGGTCTGCTGCGCGCGCTGGGCAGAGCTGGACAGGGAGAAGCCGGATGCTGAGAGAAAAATAGCTATCTATGCAGAAGGAACGGGATCTGCAGCCACTTTTTACACTTATGTGGAACTGCAGCAAGCAGCCAACCGCCTGTCCAACGTGCTGGCGGGACTGGGCGTGGGGCGCGGCGACCGCGTCGCCATCGTGATGCCGCAGCGCTTTGAGACGGCGGTGGCCTACATGGCGGTGTTCCAGTTGGGCGCGGTGGCGATGCCGCTGTCGATGCTGTTCGGCCCCGAGGCGCTCGAATACCGCCTCCAGAACAGCGAGGCCGTGGTGGCGATTTGTGACGGCAACGCAACCGGTGGCCTGCGGTCCGTGCGCAGGAACTGCCCGCTGCTGCGCACGGTCATCGGTGTGGGGGCCGCTACCCCAGAGGCCGACCTGGACTACGCCAGCGCGCTGGCGCAGCAGTCACCCGAGTTTGTGCCTGCGGCAACACTGGCCGACGATGCCGCCGTCTTGATCTACACCAGCGGCACCACCGGCCAGCCCAAGGGCACCCTGATTGCGCACCGGGGGCTGATCGGCAACCTCAGCGGTTTTGTCTCTAGCCAAAACTGGTTCGGCTTTGATGGAAGGACCAATGCCACGTCTGATGCCGTGTTCTGGTCTCCGGCGGACTGGGCCTGGACCGGCGGCTTGATGGACGCGCTGCTTCCCACGCTGTACTTTGGCCGCGAGATCGTGGCGTACAACGGCCGCTTCAGTCCCGAGACGGCCTTCACGCTGATGCAAAAGTACGGTGTGACGCACACCTTTTTGTTCCCGACGGCGCTCAAGGCCATGATGAAGGCGTACCCACAACCGCAACAACAGTTCAAGCTCAAGCTGCAGGCCATGATGAGCGCCGGCGAGGCGGTGGGCGACGCGATCTTCGCCTACTGTCAGGCGCAGCTCGGCGTGACGGTCAACGAAATGTTTGGCCAGACCGAGATCAACTACATCGTCGGCAACTGCGCCATGAACGGTCACACTAACGGCGGCATCGGCTGGCCAGCCCGACCCGGCAGCATGGGCAAGGGCTACCCCGGCCACCACATAGCAGTCATCGACG
>JAUSNJ010000037.1 GCA_030645355.1 Rhodoferax sp.
TGACCAGGAAGACAAACTTGCGCGGTTCGGTCGCCTCGCCGGGCCAGTCGACCAACACGCCCATGCTGTCGGCGTTGCGCTCCACGGTGTCGGTGTCCAGCAGCAGCACGGCCTCGGCTTCCAGGCCCTTGGCGCCATGGATGGTCAGCAGCCGGACCGCCTCGCTGCTGACGGCTGCCGGCGCCTGCGTGCCGCCGGCCTTGAGCGCGCGCACAAAACCATAGGGCGTGGCGTAGCGCCCGCCGTCCAGCGCCAGCGACACACCGAGCAGCGCGCGCAGATTCGCCAGCACCGCGCTGCGCTGCGCCGTCGGAGCGGCGGCGCCAAAACGCGCCAGCACATCGCCGTCGTCGTAAATGCCCTGGAGGGCATCGTGCGGCGGCAGGCGGTCCAACCAGCTCTTCCACTTGGTCAAAACAGGCCCCAGCCCTTTCAGGGTGGGCGCAATCAGCTCCTCTTTTTGTAGCAATTCGTACCACGGCTGGTGGTGCTCGCGCTGCAGCAGGGCCAGTTGCACCAGGCCGTGGTCGGCCAGACCGAACAGCGGCGAGCGCAGCGCGCGCGCCAGCGACAGGTCGTGCTGCGGCGACACCAGCACGTCGAGCAGCGCCACCACGTCCAGCACTTCGCAGCAGTCGATGAGCTCGGTTTTCTCGCCCACCTGCGCAGGAATGTGCAGCGCGCGCAACTCGTCCTGCAGCGGCAGCAGTCCGGCGCGCTTGCGCGAGAGGACCATCACGTCCTGGGGGCGCAGTCCGGCGGCGACTTGTTCTGAAATCCAGGCGGCGGCCTGCCGCGCTTCGCGCGTGCGCAGGGTTTCTTCCGGCAGCTCGCGCGGCGTCGTCAGGCTGTCGCGCCAGCCGGCGGCCAGCGGCGAGGCTTCTTCCTCGTCCTTGTTGCGGGCAATGGGTGGAAGCCGGCCCACGGCGCCGGCCAGGCCCGAGGCCGTGGTGTGTTCGCGAAAGCCCTCGTAAGCGTCGGTCTCGCGCGCCGTGGACATGACCGAGTTGACGGTGTCGATCACCGCTTCGGCATTGCGCCGGGTGTGGTCGCAGCTGAGCAGATCACCGCCCAGGCCGTGCACCACAAAAGCCTGAGCGGCACGAAACACCTGCGGCTCGGCACGGCGGAAGCGGTAAATGCTTTGTTTGGGGTCGCCCACCAGGAACACGCTGGGCGCTGAACCTGCACCCGAGTAGCCGATGAGCCAGGCGTACAGCGCCTGCCACTGCAGCGGGTTGGTGTCCTGGAACTCGTCGATCATCAAATGCCGGATGCGCGCGTCCAGCCGCTCCTGCACCCAGCCCGACAGCACCGGGTCGGCCAGCATCAGCAGCGCGGCGCGTTCGAC
>JAUSNJ010000038.1 GCA_030645355.1 Rhodoferax sp.
ACCAGGCCATGAAGGCCAACGACGGCGCCTACGTGCGCAAGCATTTCTTCGGCCGCGATCCGCGCACGCTGGAGATGGTGTCCAAGATGAGCGACGAAGAGGTGTTTGACCTGCGCCGTGGCGGCCACGATTCCAAGAAGGTGTATGCGGCCTTCCACAAGGCCGTCAACCACAAGGGCCAGCCCACCGTGCTGCTGATCAAGACCGTCAAGGGCTTTGGCATGGGCAAGGCCGGCGAGGGCAAGAACAATGTGCACCAGACCAAGAAGCTGACCGACGAGGACATCAAGGCCTTCCGCGACCGCTTCAACATTCCAATCCCCGACAGCGATCTACCCAACTTGCCGTTCTACAAGCCGGCCGATGACACGCCCGAAATGCGCTACCTGCACGAGCGCCGCAAGGCGCTGGGTGGCTACCTGCCGCACCGCCGCACCAAGGCCGACGAATCGTTCACCGTGCCGTCGCTGGAGACCTTCAAGTCGGTCATGGATCCCACGCCCGAGGGCCGTGAGATTTCGACCACGCAGGCCTATGTGCGCTTTTTGACGCAGCTGCTGCGCGACCAGGCCCTGGGCCCGCGTGTGGTGCCGATTCTGGTGGACGAGGCGCGCACCTTTGGCATGGAAGGCCTGTTCCGCCAGGTGGGCATCTACAACCCCGCGGGCCAGAACTACACCCCGGTCGACAAAGACCAGGTCATGTACTACCGCGAAGACAAGGCCGGCCAGATCCTGCAAGAGGGCATCAACGAAGCCGGCGGCATGAGCAGCTGGATTGCCGCAGCCACCAGCTACAGCACCAGCAACCGGATCATGGTGCCGTTCTATGTGTATTACTCGATGTTCGGCTTCCAGCGCATTGGCGACCTGGCATGGGCGGCGGGTGACATGCAGGCGCGTGGCTTCCTGCTGGGCGGCACGTCCGGACGCACCACGCTGAACGGCGAAGGCCTGCAGCACGAAGACGGCCACAGCCACATCATGGCCGGAACCATTCCCAACTGCATCAGCTACGACCCCACCTTCGCGCACGAAGTGGGCGTGATCCTGCACCATGGATTGAAGCGCATGGTCGAGAAGCAAGACAACGTTTTCTACTACATCACGCTGCTGAACGAAAACTACGCCATGCCGGGCCTGACCGCCGGCACCGAGGAGCAGATCATCAAGGGCATGTACCTGTGCAAGGAAGGTGCCAAGCTGACTCCGCGCGTGCAGTTGCTGGGCTCGGGCACGATCCTGCGCGAGTCGATCGCGGCGCAGGAACTGCTGGAGAAGGATTGGGGAGTGGCCGCCAATGTGTGGAGCTGCCCCAGCTTCAACGAACTCACCCGCGAAGGCCAGGACTGTGAGCGCTTCAACCTGCTGCACCCGGCCGATGCGCCCCGCGTGTCGTTCGTCGCGCAGCAGCTGGAAAAGCACACCGGCCCGGTGGTCGCCTCCACGGACTACATGAAGGCCTACGCCGAGCAGATTCGCCCCTTCATTCCCAAGGGCCGTACCTACAAGGTGCTGGGCACCGACGGCTTTGGCCGCAGCGATTTCCGCAGCAAACTGCGCGAACACTTCGAGGTGAACCGCCACTTCATCGTCGTCGCCGCCCTCAAGGCGCTGAGCGAAGAGGGCACAGTGCCCGTGAGCAAGGTCGTTGAAGCGATTGCCAAGTACGGCATCAAGACCGACAAGATCAACCCGCTGTACGCCTAATCCTGGAGACACACAAAATGGCATCTATCGAAATCCAGGTTCCCGATATTGGCGACTTTGATGAAGTCACCGTCATAGAACTGATGGTCAAGGTCGGCGACACGGTCAAGGCCGAACAGTCGCTGATTACCGTGGAGTCCGACAAGGCCTCCATGGAAATACCAAGCAGCCACGCCGGCGTGGTCAAGGAGATCAAGGTCAAGCTGGGCGACAAGGTCAAGCAAGGTTCAGTCGTCGTTTCGCTCGAAGGTTCAGATAAGAACCAGGCTGTAGCCCTCGCAGCGACTGCGCAAGCTGCTCCTGTTTCTGTAGCGCCCGCCACTCCAGTAGCCGCTGCTGCAGCGGCACCCTCGCCAGTGGCCGTATCGGCCAATGGCCCAGTGGAAGTGCGTATTCCCGACATTGGTGACTTCAAATACGTCACCGTTATTGAGCTGTTGGTCAAGGTTGGTGACACCGTGAAGGTGGAACAGAGCCTTGTCACCGTTGAGTCCGACAAGGCGTCGATGGAGATTCCGTCCAGCACCGCTGGTGTGGTCAAGGAGATCAAGGTCAAGCTGGGCGACACCGTGAACATCGGTGATCTGGTGGTGGTTCTCGACGGCGTGGCTGGCGCGGCGACGGCACCTGCTGCTGCGCCCGCAGCGGTTACTGCAGCTCCGGCTACAGCAGCACCTGTAGCGTCTACGCCCGCCTCAGCACCCGCTGCCGCCACAGCGGCACCAGCCCTGGCCGTGCCTGCGCACGCGCCCGGCGCTGCCCCTGTGGGCTTGCCGCATGCGTCTCCGTCGGTGCGCAAGTTCGCCCGCGAACTGGGCGTGCCCCTGAATGAAGTCAAAGGCAGCGGACTCAAGGGCCGCATCACCGAGGCGGATGTACAAGGCTTCACCCGCTCCGTGATGAGCGGCGCGGTGCAAACCCTGGCCGCCGCAGCGCAGAACAAACCCGCAGCGGGTGGCGACGGCGCAGGCCTGGGCCTGATCCCCTGGCCCAAGGTTGACTTCGCCAAGTTCGGCCCGATCGAGCGCAAGGAACTGTCGCGTATCAAGAAGATCAGCGGTGCCAACCTGCTGCGCAACGCCATCATGATCCCGGCCGTCACCAACCATGACGATGCCGACATCACCGACCTGGAAGCCTTCCGCGTCTCCACCAACAAGGAAAACGAGAAATCCGGAATCAAGGAGACCATGCATGCCTACCTGATCAAGGCCTGCGAGGCCGCACTGAAGACGTAACCCGAGTTCAACAGCAGCCTGGACGGCGACGCGTTGATCTACAAGCAGTTCTATCACATCGGTTTTGCGGCTGACACGCCCAACGGCCTGATGGTGCCCGTCATCAAGGACGCCGACAAGAAAGGCATCTTCCAGATCAGCCAGGAAATGGGCGAGCTGGCCAAGAAGGCCCGCGACGGCAAGCTGAGCCCCGGCGAGATGTCGGGCGCCAGCTTCACCATCAGTAGTCTGGGCGGCATTGGCGGGCGTTACTTCACGCCCATCATCAACGCACCCGAGGTCGCCATCCTGGGTGTCTGCAAGAGCCAGATGGAACCGGTGTGGGATGGCAAGGCCTTCGTGCCGCGCCTGATGCTGCCCTTGTCATTGACCTGGGACCACCGCGTCATCGATGGTGCCGCCGCTGCGCGCTTCAACGTGTACCTGGGCCAGATCCTGGGCGACTTCCGCCGCGTGTTGCTCTAAGCAGCCAGTCCTGAAGACTTTGTGGGTCAGACCACTTCGCGCAGCGAATGTGCTCTGACCCCAACCAATTAGAGGTATTTATGGCAATCGTAGAAATCAAGGTCCCCGACATTGGCGACTTCGCCGAAGTCACTGTCATCGAACTGATGGTCAAGGTGGGTGACACCGTCAAAGCCGAGCAAAGCCTGATCACCGTAGAGAGCGACAAGGCCTCTATGGAGATCCCCTCCAGCCAGGCCGGTGTGGTCAAGGAGCTCAAGATCGCGCTGGGCGACAAGGTCAAGGAAGGCTCCGTCGTGCTGATGCTGGAGGCGGCGGGGGCAGATGCTGCCGCAAGCACGCCCCCAGCCAGTGATCCTACATCAAATCAGCCTGTAGCCCCCGTGGAATCTGCTCCTGCAGCTCCTAAAACAGTAGCAAATGCGTCTGTTCCTCCAGCAGTCGCTGCACCTGCCGGCGCGAGCTATGGCGGAGCCGTCGACATGGACTGCGACGTGCTGGTGCTGGGCGGTGGCCCCGGCGGCTACTCGGCGGCCTTCCGTGCGGCGGACCTCGGCTTGAAGGTCGTCATCGTCGAGCGCTACGCCACGCTGGGCGGTGTCTGCCTGAACGTGGGCTGCATCCCGTCCAAGGCGCTGCTGCACGTGGCCGCCGTCATGGACGAGGTCAGCCACATGGCTGATCTGGGCGTGGACTTTGGCGCGCCCGTCGTCAACATCGACAAGCTGCGCGGCCACAAGGAAAAGGTCATTGGCAAGCTGACCGGTGGCCTAGCCGCGATGGCCAAGATGCGCAAGGTCACCACCGTGCGCGGCTACGGTGCCTTCGTCGGTGCCAACCACGTCGAGGTGGAAGAAACCACTGGCACCTCGCAAGAGAAGACCGGCGCCAAGAAGGTCATTGGTTTCAAGAAGGCCATCATCGCCGCCGGCTCGCAAGCCGTGCGCCTGCCTTTCATGCCCGAAGACCCACGCGTCGTTGACAGCACCGGTGCCCTGGCACTGAAAGAAGTGCCCAAACGCATGCTGATCCTGGGCGGCGGCATCATCGGTCTGGAAATGGGCACCGTCTACAGCACGCTGGGCGCGCGCCTGGACGTGGTCGAAATGCTGGACGGCCTGATGCAGGGCGCCGACCGCGACCTGGTCAAGATCTGGCAGAAGATGAATGCCAAGCGTTTTGACAACATCATGCTCAAGACCAAGACCGTCTCCGCACGCGCCTTGCCCGAGGGCATCGAAGTGACGTTTGCGTCGGCGGAAGAGGGCGGCACAGCCCCCGCGCCGCAGGTCTATGACCTGGTGCTGCAGGCCGTGGGCCGCACGCCCAACGGCAAGAAGATCGCCGCTGACAAGGCAGGCGTGGCCGTGACCGACCGCGGTTTCATCAACGTCGACATCCAGATGCGCACCAACGTGCCCCATATCTTCGCCATCGGCGACATCGTTGGCCAGCCCATGCTGGCGCACAAGGCGGTGCACGAGGCGCATGTGGCAGCGGAAGTGATTGCCGGTGAACTGCAAGGCAACAAGGAATTGGCCGCCGCCGCCTTCAACGCCCGCGTGATCCCATCGGTCGCCTACACCGACCCTGAGGTTGCCTGGGTCGGCCTCACCGAAGACCAGGCCAAGGCGCAGGGCATCAAGGTCAAGAAGGGCCTGTTCCCCTGGACCGCATCCGGCCGCGCCATCGCCAATGGCCGCGACGAAGGCGTCACTAAGCTGCTATTTGATGACAGCCCCGAGGCCCACGGCCACGGCAAGATACTGGGCGGCGGCATGGTCGGCACGCATGCGGGCGACATGATTGGCGAAGTTGCGCTGGCCATCGAGATGGGTGCCGACGCCGTGGACATCGGCAAGACCATCCACCCGCACCCCACGCTGGGCGAGAGCATTGGCATGGCGGCGGAAATTGCCCACGGCAGTTGCACCGACGTGCCACCAGCGCGGAAGTAGACCGACACGTCCAAGTTACGAAGCAAAGCCCGAACTGGCAACGGTTCGGGCGGTCTTGATCGCCGAATGCACCCACGCGCATAATGGTATTGCTGCCCGCGATGGCGGCAACGGCGTTTCAGGAGGGACCATGGCGATAGGATTCATCCGGTTTCTGGCAACCCTGCTGGCGCTCGTCCTGGCCACGCCCGCCTGGGCCGCCACACCCAGCCGCGCCGCGTGTGAGGCCTGGCTGGCTACCTCACCCAGTCCGGCCGGTCTGGCCACATTGACCGGCCCCGGCGCAACCCAGCGCGCAGCGCTGCTGGCGTCTGGCAGCAAGCTGGTGCTGATCGGCAGCCGCTATTACTCAGTCTCGATTCCCAGTGCGTTTTACACCGCTGCCAAGCCCATGCTGGTGTTCGACCTGCACGGCACCGGCGGCTACCCCGAGGCCGAGTGGACCGACTGGAATGCCGCCATGACCGCGCGCGGTCATGCGTTTGTCGCGCTGGCCTGGGGTGGTGGCACGCCCAGTGCGGTGAGCGACACCGAGATCTATGCGTCGGCCACGCAGATCATGCAAGAGGTTGGTGCCAATTGCCCGATAGCAGCGGCCAATAAATGGCTGATGGGCTTCTCGGTGGGCAGCGCCATGTCCTTTGCCGTGATGATCCGCGACGTGGCTGGCCTGCGTCTGTTCCGGGGGCAACTGGCGATCAGCGGCGCGGCGGCGGCGCCCCTGACCACCGGACGCGACGTGATGCACGCAACTGTCGAGGCCAGTCGCGCCAATAGCCAGGCGGTCAAGGGCATCCTGTCGTGGATGTACTGCGGTGAGCAGGATTTGGACCACAGTTGGAGCATGTGTACCGAAATGCCCAATGGAGTGGCCTTTGTCAACGAGCATGGCGGCCAGGCCACGCTGTACAGCGACACGATGGGCATGCACCACAGCCTGCCGGCCAGCAGCACCGGCTACAACCAGATGTTTGACTACATGGCCGCCGCGCCCGCCACCACGGTGGTGACCGCCGCCCAGGCGGACTGCCTGTTCGATGCTGCCGAGCGCGTGTACCCCGCACTGTTGGCGCCCGCCGCCAGCCCCACGCTGACGTACGCGCCATACCGTTACCGCTACTACTCCGGCACCCGTGCCTACCTGGGTGTCTCTACCACTGACGAGCACCTGTATTACCTGCCCCCGTCAGGCCCCATGCAGGATGTGGGACTTGGCTTGACCTACGTGGACCAGACCAGCTGCCGTTAGGTGTGCGGCAACGCACAGCCATGGATGTTTTTCTTCCGCATGATTCGGGGCAGAAACAACCATGTTTTCCCCGTACTCCCCACCACATGTCTTAACCCGTCTGCGTACACCGGCGCGCATGGCGTGGGTGTTGCTGGTCCTGTGTGTGTCTGCAACTGCCCAGCAGCAAGGCCCACCGGTCGAGCAGATGCCTGCGGTCACCGTCTCCGGCAAGGCCAACCCCAACCCGGTTGAAAAGTCCTACCGCAAGATGCTCAAAGGCATGGAGCACTTTGCCCGCCAGCACGGCCAGTCGCCCGATGCCGAACTGCGTTTCAAGCTGCTGCCGCGTAAACCCGGGACCGACATGCAGACCATCACGCTGGCAGTTGTGGGTGACACGGTGGACTTCCTGGTGCCCATCGCGATGGACCACACCTTTACCTTGCCACGCAACGCGTTGGCACTGCAGGAGGACGCACAAGTCATACCCAACCGCCGAGCGCTCAGCATGACCTGGCGCACCGACATCCGCACGCCGGGCCTGCCACCCGATACGCGGCGCCTGGGGGACCTGCGCCTGGAGTGCAAGGTGGGCATGGAAGCGGGTCTGATCTCCAACAGCAGCAGTTTCATCGGTCGGCTCACCAGCGCGGCCCTGGACACCCCCGCGTACTGCGACAAACCGGCCCCGCTTTACCTCTTCTTTGCCGACCGTCCCCTGTTCAGCGTGACCCTAGTCTTTGGTCAGCGCCGGGAAATCCTGGCCATCGACAAGCTCTACGCCAACGCGAGCGACGACCCCGGGCTGCAAGGCAACCTGCCGTATTGCGATTGCGAAGTGCTGGTGGACCGCACCTATGTCCTGCCACTGGGCGACCGCAGCTGGCCCGATGACACGCGGGTCGAGTTTGAATACATGGACGGCGAATGAGAATGCAACGCTCCAGCAAACCCCTCGTCCGCATGGGCCTGGCACTCGCCGCCTGTCTGTGGCTGGGCGCCTGCGGCAGCCTGAACGCGGGGCGCACTGCGCCACCGTTCCGTGACCCCGCCATGTCCATGCAGAACGCGTACGACACCATGGTGGTGGGAAAGACCACCCAGGCCGAAGCCATGGCCGCTTTGGGGCCCGCCACCAAGATCAAATTTGACAGCGGGTACGCCGTCTGGGTCTACCGGACCCGGGCCGCAAAACCCGATGCCGACCGGGCCGAATTCGTTATTTTGTTTGCACCATCCGGTGTCGTCAAAAAGACGAGGCTGCGTCCGGCGCACTAGGGCCGTGTCCGCGCTGGCGGGGCATTGAATTGCTGGATCAGCGCGCGGTGGCCGGGTAGGTCGAGCAGCGCGCGGTCGCCGAAGCGCTGGATCTTGGCAAAGAGCCGGTTGGCTTCGTCGACCTGGGGAAAGTCGTCGCGGCCCGCACTGAGATTGGTCAGGAACCCCATCCCGTAGAGGATGTACTGGTAGTTGAAGAAGGCAAACGTTTCCGTGTCCAGCACGAAATCGAATCGTCCCGGCGGCCGCAGTTTCCACTGCTCCAGAAACTCGGCGAGGCGTTCGGGGATGGTGGCCGGATCGGCGTTGTCGCGCCAGAACGGCTCGGGTCGTGCACTGAGGCAATAGTGCAATTTCAGAAAATTGACGATGTTCTCGAAGCGTGCCGTCATCAGGGCGTTGAAGCGGCGCGCGGGCGCTTCCATCGGACCGCTGTGCGGGAGCATCTCGGCGATCATGCCGACAGCGGCTTCGATCATGACCAGTCCGGTGGATTCAAGCGGCTCGAAGAACCCCGCCGACAGGCCCACCGCCACGCAGTTCTTGACCCACTGCTGTTCGCGATAGCCGGGTTCAAAGGGAATGCGCCGGGGGACCAGATCCGCGTGCCCGGGGCCCACATAGTCGCGCAGGATGTCGGCCGCTTTGTCATCGCTGATGTGGTCGCTGGAATAGACGCAGCCCACGCCGCGTGCGCCATTCAAGCCGATATCCCAGGTCCAACCCGCTTCGTGCGCGGTGGCGATGGTGCAGCTCTCCATCACGGCATCGGGTTCTTCTTCGGGGAGCTTGCAGGCCAGAGCCCGGTCGGTGAAGAGGTGCTGGCGTACCGACTTGAAAGCAGCGCCTGCGGTGCGTCCGATCAACTCGGCGCGGAAACCTGTGCAGTCGATGTAGAGGTCCGCCGTGAAGCTGCCGTGCTGGTGCGTGTCGATATGCGCGATGGCGCCGCTGGCGTCCAAGTGAACGCTGGAGAGCGTCGCCTCGAAATGCTGCACGCCCAGCTCCCGGGCGCGCTGTGCCAACAGCTTGGCCAGCTTCATCGCGTCGAAATGGTAGGCGTAGTTCAAAGGCGCGGTGTACGCAGCGTCGCCGGGGCGCTTGGGCGCGCGCCTGGCCCCGGCCACGCGCTCCTGAATCGTCATGGCATGTGCAAACGGCAAGCGCGTGGCTGGGTCTTGCAGCAGCCAATAGGGGACCAGATTGGTGCCCTCGGCATAAAACGGAGCCTCGAACGGGTGGAAGTACTGGTGGCGTTGCATGCCCACGGGCGCGTGCGCCCAGTCCATGAACCGGATGCCCTGTTTGAAGGTGGCCGCAGTTTCCCGGATGAATTGCTTCTCATCGATACCCAGAAATTGCAGCGTGGTGCGGATCGTCGGAAAGGTGCCTTCGCCCACGCCGATCACACCGATGTCGGGCGACTCCAGGACGGTCACCTCCAGATGGCTGCGCTCTGGCAGGCCCAGAAACTTGGCCAGGTAGGCGGCTGTCAGCCAACCCGCCGTGCCGCCGCCGACGATCAGGATGCGTCGCTTATTCGTCATGTGCTTGCATGGTCTCGCATTGCGTGGGCTTAGGCCCTCACATACAGGTTCTTGAGCCAGAGGTGGCCGGTCTGTGCGCCCTGGCCCCAGTCTTCATCGTCTTCGGCGGGATGCAGGCTGTGGCCCGAAGGGTTGAGCAACTTCACGCGGCCGATTCGGAACGATGCGACCCTGCGCGTCACCAACGTCAGCCCATGCTCCAGCGCGGTTGCGGCCAGCAGGCCGTCTCGCGTGTTGGCATAGGGCAGTTGGCCGCGGCGCCGCACGATCTTCGCATCCACCGGAAGGATGCGCCCGTCAAAGGCGGGCATAACATGTTTGTCGATCCATTCGCGCACCAACAGACCGGCAGCACGGTCCTTGCGGCCGAGCCGGGCCGCCGCGTTTTCGAGTTCCAACAGGTTTAGCGCCGAAATAAACAACTTCTGGCGTGCGATACCTGCGGCCCAGGCCGTGAGCCCGGGATCGGACTGCGCGGACTTGGCTTTGCGCAGTTCGAGCACGATGCCGGTGTCGACTAGATACATGGCCGTGCGCACGGGCGGCTCATCCTTCCAGCCCCTCGCGGTGATCCCAGGTGCCGTCAGAGGTGTCGTTGACATCTAGTTCTGCTACATCTGGCATGGCCAAAATATCCACAATGCTTTCGCCTTCGCCGGTGAGTCGGCGGAAATCCTCGATGCCCATCAGCACATGGGTAGGCTGGCCGCGGTCAGTGATCAGGACCGGCTCAATGCGTGCCTCGCGCTTGGCGAAACTGACGTCCCGGTTGAATTCTCGACTGGTGATGAACTTCATGGTTGGCGAAATTGTAGGCGATGTGCCTACAAAATTGCAACGAATATGTAGGTACGTAGGTTCAAGTGTGTTGGTGCGGATGGACAGCATGCTTGCTCACATGCACACTTCGCCCGAACAAGCCAAGGTAGCGCACGAGCGTTTTGGCGCCCCAAAAATGCTCACCACTTGCTGGAATATTCATGGAATTTGACAACATCAACCCTTTGGCCCTGCTCGGCGATGTCTTCGCCAAACACGGGCCGGCAGTCCCGGCGATCGCCGAAACCTATAGTCCGGGCGACTTCAGCGTCCGCTTTTTTTTGCAACTGGCGGTGATCATGCTGGCCTGCCGCGTCGTGGGCTGGGTTGGCCGCAAGTTCCTCGGCCAGCCCCAGGTGGTGGGCGAGATGATTGCAGGCGTCATCCTCGGGCCATCGTTGTTGGGGCTGTTCTTCCCCGACCTGCAGGCCGCGATCTTCCCCAAGGAAATGAAGAACGTTCTGTACACCGGCGCGCAACTGGGTGTGGGCCTGTACATGTTCCTGGTCGGCACCACCTTGCGGCTGGACCACTTTGCGACCAAAGGTCGCAGCGCCATGGCCGTATCGATGGCCGGCATTGCGGCACCGTTCTTCATCGCATTCCTGATCACGCCCTTCCTGATCGGCGTTCCGGGCCTGTTTGCCATCGGCATTTCGCAAGCCAATGCAACGCTGTTCATGGGCGCCTGCATTGCGCTGACCGCCTTTCCCATGCTGGCCCGCATCATCAACGAGCGCGGTCTTGCCAATACCTCGCTGGGCACGCTGACACTGACAGCGGGCGCATTCGACGACGCGGCCTCCTGGTGTGTGCTGGCGCTGGTGCTGGCCGCTTTCGGCGCGGGCCCGGGTGTTGCCGTACTGGCCATTGGCGGCGGCATCCTGTGGAGCGCCTTTGTCCTGCTGTTCGGTCGCCAACTGCTGGCCCCGCTGGGCCGCATCGTCGAGCGCGAGGGCGAGATGAGCCATACCGTGCTGGGCATCACGCTGATCCTGTTCTGCGTGTCGGCCTTCGTCATGGACGCCGTCGGCATCCATGCGATTTTTGGCGGCTTCATCCTGGGCACCGTGATGCCACGCGGCCTGTTTGCCACCGAGCTCAAGAAGAAAGTGGAACCCCTGGCGGTGATCCTGCTGCTGCCGATGTTCTTCACCTACTCCGGCCTGAACACCCGACTGGACATGATCAACTCCGGCGAGCTGCTGCTGATCGCAGCGGGCATATTGGTCGCCTCGGTGCTGGCCAAGTTTGGTGCCTGCTATCTGGCCGCGCGCATGTCGGGTGAAGATAACCGCACCGCCTTGGGCATCGGTGCACTGATGAACTCGCGTGGATTGATGGAGCTGATCATCATCAATATCGGTCTGCAAAAGGGCATCATCGGCCCGGCCTTGTTCTCCATGCTGGTGCTGATGGCCGTTGTCACCACCATGATGGCCAGTCCCGTATTTGAAATGGTGTATGGCCGCAAGGCGCGTGCGTCGGGCGAGCTGGACGCCATTTCAGGTAGTGCGGCGGGCAGCCCCGCGCGCAACCCAGTCTGAGCAAGTGGGTGCAAGGCCACCAGGATGGCCAGGCCGCGACGACGGCCTGTGCGGCGGCAAGGCTGCGCAGATTTGGATGTCATATGTGGATCATTCAAGTCGCTGCTTCAAGCGGGGTTGGCGAGTGGGCGAATGCTTCGATAAAGCGGTGCACAAAATGCAGCTTGGTCACCGCGCCGGTGCTCAGTACAAAAGGGTAGAAATCCGGGAGCCCCATGCCCAACGAAAACTCGTTGAGCACGCTGGTCAGACCGGTCCATGTGTTGAGGAAGGCCAGGAACTCCTGGTCCGCATCTTCTTGGGTCTCGTCGGTGCAAAAGAGTACGTCCGTGTCATAGGGGTCCTGCAGC
>JAUSNJ010000046.1 GCA_030645355.1 Rhodoferax sp.
TTCCTTGAGGGTTTGCATCAGCTTGGCGCGCTCCTCGCCCATGCTGGCTTCGACCACGGCGCGGCGTGACAACACGACGTTGTTGCGCTTGCGATCGAGCTTGATGACCTTGAATTCCATGGTCTTGTTCTCGTACGGAGACAGATCCTTGGTAGGACGTGTGTCAACCAACGAGCCTGGCAGGAAGGCACGGATGCCGTTGACCAGAACGGTCAGGCCGCCCTTGACCTTGCCGGAAGTGGTACCGGTGACGAATTCGCCGGATTCCAGAGATTTTTCCAGAGACATCCACGAAGCGAGACGCTTGGCGGTGTCGCGGCTGACGATGGTGTCGCCGTAGCCGTTTTCCATGGCCACGATGGCGACGGACACAAACTCACCTACTTGAACTTCGAGCTCGCCCTTGTCGCTCTTGAATTCGGACAATGGAACGTACGCTTCGGACTTGAGGCCTGCATTGACCACGACGAAGTTGTGTTCGATACGAACGACTTCAGCGGTAACGACTTCACCGATGCGGGTTTCCGAGCGTTTTTGTGACTCTTCAAATAGGTCTGCGAAAGATTCTGACATTTGCTTTGCGGTCAAAAGACCGCGGGGTTAAGTTGTTGAACCACACCACCAGTGCGCTGCTGCGCGAGAGGGGCGGTGAGGACCGACCAGCCGTTCTAAACGATTTAAAAAGGCTGTTTGCTTTGCCACCAGTCCAACACCAGATCGACCGATTTTTCAACCGTCATATCCGAGTTGTCCAGCGCTTTAGCGTCTTCTGCTGATCTGAGCGGTGCAACGGCTCGGGATGAGTCCCGGGCGTCACGGGCCTCCAGGTCCGCGCGAAGAGATGGGAGTGTAGTTGAAATCCCTTTGGAAATCAACTGCTTATGGCGCCGCTCGGCCCGCCGCTCGGCGCTGGCCGTCAGGAAGACCTTGAGCGGCGCATCGGGGAAAATCACGGTACCCATGTCGCGCCCGTCGGCCACCAGGCCCGGTAACTGCCGAAAACCGTGTTGCAGGGCAATCAGGGCCGCGCGAACCAGGGGCAGGGCGGATACCTTGGAGGCGTTCATGCCCGCTTCTTCGGTGCGGATGGTTTCGCTGACATCCTCAGTGCCCAGCAATACGTGGCCGTGGATGAACCGGATCTGCAACTGTGTGACCAGTTGGGCAATGGCCCCTTCGCTGGCGGTGTCGAGCCCAAGTCCGGCCCGCAAGGCTGCCAGGGCAGTGATGCGGTACAAGGAGCCCGAATCCAGAAAGTGGTAACCCAGTTTCTGCGCCAGCACCACGGCTAGCGTGCCTTTGCCGGAGGCCGTAGGGCCATCCACGCAGATGACGGGAATGGAGGCTTGCGCGGCGTGGGATACCGAAAACAGGGCCTCAAAATAGTCGGGAAAGGTCTTGGCCACGCATTTGGGGTCTTCGATGCGCACCGGAATGCCCGCCGGATTGAAGGCTGCGAGAGAAAAACACATGGCGACCCGGTGGTCGTCATAGGTGTGGATGCTGGCCGGCTTCCATTGCACCCCGCTGGCGGGCGGCGTCACCTGGATGGAGTCGGCGCCCTCGACCACGGTGGCGCCCAGCTTGCGCAGCTCGGTGGCCATGGCGACGATGCGGTCCGTCTCCTTGACGCGCCAGCTGGCGATGTTGCGCAGCGTGGTCGTGCCGTCGGCGTACAGCGCCATCACAGCCAAAGTCATCGCGGCGTCGGGGATGTGGTTGCAGTCCAGGTCGATCGCCTTGAGCGGCCAGCTGCCGCGGGACACCTGCAGCCAGTTGGGTCCGCTCTCGATATGCGCCCCCATCTGTTGCGCCGCGTCCATAAAGCGGATGTCACCCTGGATGGAATCAGCGCCCACACCCAGGATCTTTATGGAATTCTGGCCTCCAGCCCTCGTTGCTATTGAACCTAGCGCTATGAAATAGCTAGCAGACGAAGCGTCCGCCTCGACGTGGATCGTGCCGGGTGAGCGCAACCGGCAACCGGCGGGAATGGTGAAGCGCTGCCAGCCGTCGCGCTGTACGGTCACGCCAAAGCGTGCCAGCAGGTTCAGCGTGATTTCGATGTAGGGCCGCGAGATCAGTTCGCCCACCACGTTGATGACGATGTCTTGCTTCGCAGCGAGGGGCAGCGCCATCAACAGCGCCGTCAAAAACTGGCTGGATACATCGCCACGTACCGAGATGGGGGCATACAGGCGCAGGGTCGGCGTGCCAATGTGCAGGGGCGGGTAACCGTCGTTGCCCAGGTAATCAATGTTGCAGCCCAACTGGCGCAGGGCGTCCACCAGGTCGCCAATGGGGCGTTCATGCATGCGCGCAATGCCGCCCAGCTCAAAGTCGCCGCCCAACACCGCCAAGGCGGCCGTCAGCGGGCGCATCGCGGTGCCGGCGTTGCCCAGAAACAGTTTGGCACGCGGGTTGTTGAGCTGGCCGTTCAGGCCGTCGATGTGCACGGTCGCGCCGTCCTGGCGTATGCCGCAACCCAGTACGCGCAAGGCGTCGAGCATGACGCGGGTGTCGTCGGAGTCCAGCAGATCGTGGACCGTGGTGCAGCCTTCGCACAAGGCCGCAAGCAACAGGACCCGGTTGGAAATACTCTTGGAGCCTGGAAGCGTGACGGTTCCAGATGCGCCCGTCAGCGGAGGGAGGTCGAGAAATGCAGTGGAAAACATCAGGGGTTGTGTCGGGACGTCATGCTCCAGGTCCCGCGGGTGATGCTGGCCTGTTCCAGCAGTCCTTCGAGCGCCTCGGTGTTGCCACTGGAAATCATCAACTCCAGGGCATGCAAGTTGCGTTGAAAAATCTTGGACTGGGCCAGCAACTCTTCGCGGTTGGACACCAGGATGTCGCGCCAGACCTTGGGGTCGCTGGCGGCGATGCGGGTGAAATCGCGAAAGCCGGGGCCTGCCAGCGACAGGTAGTCTTTGCCCTGGGGTTGGCCGGAGATGGCATTCATCAGGGCAAACGCGATCAGGTGCGGTAAATGGCTGACGGCGGCAAACGCGGCGTCGTGCTGTTCTGGCGACATTTTCAGCACCCGGCAGCCCAGCGCGGTCCAGACGTCGACCGCCTTCTGCAGTTGCACGGTCAACGTACGCTCGATCGGGGTAAGGATGACCTGGCGACCGGTGTAGAGGTCCGCATCCGCGTTGTCGACGCCCGACACTTCCTTGCCGGTAATCGGGTGGGCCGGTACAAAGGACCCCACATGCTCGCGCAGGGCGCGGCGTCCGGCGTCGATCACGTCGCGCTTGGTGGAGCCTACGTCCATGACCAGCATCTTGTCGGTGACCAGGTGTTTGATGGCCTTGAAGGTGGCTTCGGTCGCCGCGACCGGCACGGCGATCAGGACGATGTCGGCGCCCGACACGGCCAGCAGCGCGGACGGAGCCTCGACATCAATGACCCCCATCAGGCGTGCACGCTCGGTGGTGCTGGGCGATTTGCTGTAGCCCACCACGCGCTTGACCAGGCCCGCGCGCTTGAGGGCCAGCGCAAATGAGCCGCCCATCAAGCCGCATCCAATCAAGCCAAGCTGTTCAAACATAGGAGTTCCTGAGGATTGGCATCAATCGGCCACCGGGTAGGTACCCAGCACTTTGTAAAAGGCGCACAGGCGCTGAAGCTCCTGCAGCGCCAGCGCCACGTTGGGCTGCGAGGGGTGGCCTTGCAGGTCGATGTAGAAATAGTATTCCCATTGGCCGGTGCGCGCCGGACGCGACTCGAACCGGGTCATCGACACACCATGCGTCTTGAGCGGCACCAGCAGGTCGTGCACGGCTCCGGGTTTGTTGGGAACCGAGACGATCAGGCTGGTGCAGTCGTTGCCGGACGGTGGTGGTGTGCCCACGGTTTGCGGCAGGCAGATGATGGCAAAGCGGGTGCGGTTGTAGGCTTCGTCCTGGATCGCGTGGGCGGCGATGTGCAGGCCAAACTGGGTGGCGGCGCGCTCGCTGGCCAGCCCGGCCCATGCCGGGTTGGTGGTCGCCAGGCGAGCCCCTTCGGCGTTGCTGGACACCGGGCGGCGCTCCGCGTGCGGCAGGTGTTTGCTCAGCCAGGCCTGGCACTGCGCCAGCGCCAGCGGATGCGCCAGTATCACCTCGATGCCGTCCAGCGAATTTTCCAGCCGCAGCAGGTTGTGCCGCACCAACAGCGTCACCTCTCCAATGACATGCGTCGGTGAATGCAGAAACAGGTCGAGCGAACGCGTGACCATGCCTTCGGTCGAGTTTTCGACGCCGACCACGCCGTATTGGGCGCTGCCGGCAGCCGTGGCGTGGAACACCTCGTCAAAGTTGCTGCAGTAAATCAGGTCCGCGGCGCCACCAAAGAATTCAATCGCCGCCTGCTCGCAAAAGGTCCCGGCGGGTCCGAGCACGGCGACCCGCTGCGGGGCTTCCAGCGCCAGGCATGCGGACATGATTTCGCGCCAGATGTCGGCCACGTGGGCGTCCTTCAGGGGGCCGGGATTGGCGCTCTGGATTTTGTCGATGACCTGGGCCACGCGGTCCGGCCGGAAAAAGGCCGTGCCTTCGCGCTTCTTGACCTCACCCACCTTCTCGGCCACCAGCGCCCGGTCATTGAGCAAGCGTAGCAATTGCTGGTCGATGGCGTCAATCTGGACGCGCAACTCCGCCAGACTGGGCAGGGGCGTGCTCGGGGCGCTCACGCTGCGGTTCCGCTGTCCTCGCCCGCCTCATCCTCGCCGGCTGCATTGGCGTCGTTTTCCACAATGCGTTGCAGGCCGCTGAGCTTGGAGCCTTCGTCCAGACCGATCAGGGTGACGCCTTGCGTGGCACGGCCCAGTTCGCGGATCTCGCTGACACGGGTGCGCACCAGCACGCCCTTGTCGGTGATCAGCATGATTTCGTCGTCCACATGGACCAGCGTCGCGGCGACCACCTTGCCGTTGCGCTCGCTCTGCTGGATGGCGATCATGCCCTTGGTGCCGCGGCCATGGCGGGTGTATTCGGTGATGCTGGTGCGTTTGCCGTAGCCGTTTTCAGTGGCGGTCAGCACGCTCTGCTGTTCGTCGCCAGCGACCAGCATGGCAATCACGCTCTGGCCCGGGTCCAGCGACATGCCGCGCACGCCGCGGGCGGCTCGACCCAAGGGGCGCACATCGTCCTCGTCAAAGCGCACGGCCTTGCCGCCGTCGCTGAACAGCATCACGTCGTGCTTGCCGTCGGTCAAGGCGGCACCCACCAGGTAGTCGCCGTCGTCCAGGTTGACGGCAATGATGCCGCCCTTGCGGGGGTTGTTGAATTCGTCCAGCGCCGTCTTCTTGACCGTGCCCATGGAGGTGGCCATGAACACATAGTGGTCCGCGGGGAAGCTGCGCTTTTCACCGGTCAGCGGCAACACCACATTGACCTTTTCGCCGTCCTGCAACGGGAACATGTTGACGATGGGGCGCCCGCGTGAGCCGCGTGACCCTTGCGGTACTTCCCAGACCTTGAGCCAGTACAGGCGGCCGCGGTTGGAGAAGCACAGGATGTAGTCGTGTGTGTTGGCGATGAAGAGCTGGTCGACCCAATCGTCTTCCTTGGTGGCGGTGGCCTGCTTGCCGCGGCCGCCGCGCTTCTGTGCCCGGTATTCACTCAAGGGCTGGCTCTTGATGTAGCCGCTGTGGCTGAGCGTGACCACCATGTCGGTGGGGGTGATCAGGTCTTCGGTGGAGAGGTCGTAGGAGGAGTGCTCGACGAGGCTGCGGCGCGTGCCGAGCTTGGATTGGCCAAATTCCTGTTTGATGGTACCCAGTTCTTCACCGATGATGACCGAAACGCGCTCGGGCTTGGACAGAATGTCCAGCAGGTCGTCAATCTCGGCCATGACCTCTTTGTACTCGGCAACGATCTTGTCCTGCTCCAAGCCGGTCAGGCGCTGCAGACGCATTTGCAGGATTTCCTGCGCTTGCGTGTCGGACAGGCGGTACAGGCCGTCGCTGCCCATGCCAAAGGCTTTTTCCAGGCCATCGGGGCGGTAGTCATCAGCGTTGATCAGGCCACCATCGGCGCGGGTGCGCGTCAGCATTTCGCGCACCAGCTTGCTGTCCCAGGGGCGTGTCATCAACTCGGCCTTGGCCACGGGTGGTGTGGGTGACTCGCGGATGATGCGGATGAAGTCGTCGATATTGGCCAGTGCGACGGCCAGGCCTTCCAGCACGTGGCCGCGTTCGCGGGCCTTGCGCAGGTTGAACACCGTGCGGCGTGTCACCACTTCGCGGCGGTGCTGCAGGAAGACCTCTATCAGGTCCTTCAGGTTGCACAGCTTGGGCTGGCCGTTGATCAGGGCCACCATGTTCATGCCAAACGTGTCCTGCAACTGCGTCTGCTTGTACAGGTTGTTCAGCACCACTTCGGGCACGGCACCGCGCTTGAGTTCGATGACCAGGCGCATGCCGGATTTGTCGGACTCGTCCTGGATATGGCTGATGTCCTCAATCTTCTTCTCGTGCACCAGCTCGGCCATGCGCTCCTGCAGCGTCTTCTTGTTGACCTGGTAGGGCAGCTCGTCGACGATGATGGCCTGGCGTTGGCCCTTGTCGATGTCCTCAAAATGGCAGCGTGCGCGCATGACCACCTTGCCGCGACCCGTGCGGTAGCCGTCCTTGACGCCATTGATGCCGTAGATGATGCCGGCGGTGGGGAAGTCCGGGGCCGGAATGATTTCCATCAACTCGTCAATCGACGCTTCCGGGTTTTTCAACAGATGGAGACAGGCATCCACCACTTCATTCAGGTTGTGCGGCGGGATGTTGGTGGCCATGCCGACGGCGATACCGCCAGACCCGTTGACCAGCAGATTGGGAAGCCGGGTAGGCAAGACCAGGGGTTCTTTTTCGGAGCCGTCGTAGTTGGGACCGAAATCCACGGTTTCCTTGTCCAGATCGGCAAGCAGTTCGTGGGCAATCTTGGCCAAACGGATTTCGGTGTAACGCATGGCGGCAGCGTTGTCGCCATCGACCGAGCCGAAGTTGCCCTGGCCATCCACCAGCATGTGGCGCATGGAGAAGTCCTGCGCCATGCGGACAATGGTGTCATACACCGACTGGTCGCCGTGGGGGTGGTATTTACCGATGACGTCGCCGACGATACGGGCGGACTTTTTGTAGGCCCGGTTCCAGTCGTTGTTGAGCTCGTGCATGGCAAACAGCACGCGCCGGTGCACCGGCTTCAAGCCGTCCCGCGCATCGGGGAGGGCACGGCCCACAATCACGCTCATGGCGTAATCAAGGTAACTGCGCCGCATTTCCTCTTCGAGGGCGATGGGCAGGGTTTCTTTGGCGAACTGGGTCATGGATGGCTCAAGGCTGTGTCGGGGACAACCCGTGATTCTACGGCCCGCCGGATGTCGCGCATTGGCAACAACTAACTGGATAGTTGGTGTGCTGGCGCACGCAGCGTAAATTGACGCAGGAATTGCCCGCCGGGCTATGGCACAATGTAACGAACGTCCCACAATATGGGGCGTTCACCTATTATTCGCAGCGAAGCTGCAGTTTGTTACGCAAAAGGAACCTCATGAAAACATTGAATCAGGTAGCAATCGCCATCGCTGCTGCAGTGCTCGCCACAGCCGCAGGCGCGCAAGAAATCCACAATTGGAAGAGTTCTTCCGGTGAAGTGTGGAAGAGCACTTCGGGTCAATGCTGGCGCGATAGCGCCTGGACACCCGCTACCGCGGCTCCTGGTTGCGATGGTGCCTATGTTCCACCACCCCCACCAGCCCCCGCTCCAGCACCCGTGGCTGCTCCTGCACCTGCTCCCAAGCCAGCACCCGCTCCAGCACCTGCTCCAGCCGTTGCCAGCAAGGTGACCTACGCTGCTGACGCATTCTTTGACTTTGACAAGGCTGTTCTGAAGCCAGAAGGCAAAGCCAAGCTGGACGACCTGACCAGCAAGGTCAAGGGCATCAATCTGGAAGTCATCATCGCTGTCGGTCACACTGACTCGGTCGGTACCGATACCTACAACCAGAAGTTGTCGGTTGCACGTTCGGAAGCCGTCAAGGCCTATTTGGTGTCCAAGGGCATTGAAAAGAGCCGTGTCTACACTGAAGGCAAGGGCGAGAAGCAGCCAGTTGCTGACAACAAGACAGCCGAAGGCCGTAGCAAGAACCGCCGCGTTGAAATCGAAGTCGTGGGTACACGTTCTTCCAAGTAATCGGGCTGGTTTTTAACCGCTCCTCAAAAAACCCGCTTCGGCGGGTTTTTTGTTGTCCGCAGAAAGATGGGCGGAAGTGTTGATAATTGGGGCATGAGCAACACATTGAACGCAGATCCGGCCGAATTGGCCAAATTCTCCGAGTTGGCGCACCGCTGGTGGGATATGGACAGCGAGTTTCGTCCGCTGCACATGATCAATCCGCTGCGCCTGGACTGGATACATTCCATTTCTCCCGTTTCCGGCCAGCGTGCGCTGGACGTTGGCTGCGGCGGCGGCATTCTGGCCGATTCCATGGCGCGCCGCGGTGCGGATGTGCTGGGTATCGATCTGTCGACCAAGGCACTCAAAGTTGCGCAATTGCATGCAATGGAGGCGCAGACGCCGAATGTGGCCTACCGCGAGGTCAGCGCCGAGGCACTGGCCGCCGAGGCACCAGGCTCCTTTGACGTGGTGACCTGCATGGAAATGCTGGAACACGTGCCGGACCCCGCTTCCGTTGTGCGCGCCTGCGCGGAACTGGTCAAACCCGGTGGCTGGGTTTTCTTTTCCACGCTAAACCGCAACGCCAAGTCGTTTCTGTTTGCCATTGTTGGTGCCGAATACGTTCTCAACATGTTGCCGCGCGGTACGCATGAGTACGCCAAAATGATACGGCCCAGCGAGTTGGCCGGCTATTGCCGTCAGGCGGGTCTGGATGTCCTGCAAACCAGCGGCATGGAGTACAACCCGCTGACCCAGCGCTACTCCATGAGCACCGATACCAGCGTGAACTACCTGTTTGCGACCCAAAGACCGCTCCAGGACTGACCCCTATGATGTTTTCGGATGTTGCAGCCGTCTTGTTTGATCTGGACGGTACGCTGATCGACAGTGCGCCCGACCTGGGCGCGGCGGCCAACCAGATGCGCGTGGCTCGCGGCATGTCTGTGTTGCCGCTGGAGTCGTACCGCCC
This sequence comes from Rhodoferax sp., assembly GCA_030645355.1. Classification (GTDB taxonomy): domain Bacteria; phylum Pseudomonadota; class Gammaproteobacteria; order Burkholderiales; family Burkholderiaceae_C; genus Allorhodoferax. The sequence continues at coordinate 9,124 of JAUSNJ010000046.1, forward strand.
GATGGCGGGTGCCGGTGCACGCGGCATGGTGGGCGTTGCATTTGGTGTCGGGGCTGACGACCCGGACTTCGTGGCCCTGCGTGACGAGTTTTTCTCCAACTATGCGGCCTGCATGACGCAGCGCACGGTGGCCTTTGACGGTGTTGCGCAGTTGATTGCCGATTTGGAGCTCAGATCCCTGCCTTGGGGCGTTGTGACCAACAAGTCGTCCCGTTTTACCGATCCACTGACCCAGGCGATGCCGTTGTTCGCAGGCGCCGGTGCAGTTGTGAGTGGCGACACGACGCCCCATGCCAAACCCCATCCCGAGCCCCTGTATGAGGCGGCGCGCCGGCTGGGCGTAGACCCCACGCAATGTGTGTATGTGGGGGACGACGCGCGTGACGTGGCAGCAGGCTTGGCCGCCGGCATGAAAACCGTGGCCGCCACCTATGGTTACCTGGGTAACAAGACTGAAATCAAGGGCTGGGGCGCCCATGCGGAGATAAATTCTCCGCTGGCGCTCTTGCAATTGCTGGCAAGCGCCTAAAATAGACCACTTGGGGCTGCACTGGTTTCGACGTGGGTTCGGACGCGCAGCAGGGCATGTCGAGGTTCTGTCACCTCGTAAAACCGCAGAAAAAAACTAACTGCAAACGACGAACGTTTCGCACTCGCTGCTTAATTGCACGTGAGCCTCACAACAGCAAGCCGATAGGCTGGGCAAGGGTAGCGCAAGCTGTCCAGGCTGTGGGGTAATTTCATTCGGCTGGGCCCGCCTTGGGTAACTTAGGGCAGGTCAAGAAAATAGGTTGCTGGCGTTTTGCATAGCGTGCCACTGCGCGATGCAAAAGGCGAGACTCAAACCAGACGGCTACACATGTAGAACTGTTCGAAGAAGGCTTGCGGACGCGGGTTCAAATCCCGCCAGCTCCACCATATTGACCGAAAAAGGCCGCTAATCGCAAAAGTTAGCGGCCTTTTCTTTGCTGGTTTGAGACATTTAACGGATCTGGATTCAGACAACGCCATGGAATTCATTACCTTCCTCATCGACTTTGTCCTGCACGTGGACAAGTACCTGGAAACCTTTGTCCAGACCTATGGCCTGTGGGTGTACGGCCTGCTGTTCCTGGTGATCTTTGTGGAAACCGGGGTGGTGGTCATGCCCTTTTTGCCCGGGGACTCCCTGCTGTTCGTGGTCGGGGCCATGTGCGGTGTCGGCCTGATGAGCTACCCGCTGTCGGTCGGGCTGTTGTTTGCGGCCGCCGTACTGGGTAACCAGTCCAATTACGCACTGGGCCGCTACTTCGGTCCTCGAGTCTTCCAGTGGGAAGACTCGCGGCTGTTCAACCGCGCGGCATTTGATGCGGCCCATGCGTTTTACGAAAAATATGGCGGCATCACCATCGTCGCGGCGCGCTTCATGCCGTTTCTGCGCACTTTTGCGCCCTTTGTCGCTGGCGTGGCGCAGATGACGCGCGCGCGGTTTGCGCTGTACGACGTGTTGGGCGGTGCCCTGTGGGTGGGCGGCATCATCACCGTCGGCTACTTCTTTGGGAACTTTCCGTGGGTCAAGGCGAATCTGGACAAGATCATCTGGGCCATGATTCTGATTCCGGGCCTCGTGATTTTGTTTGGCGCCTGGCGCTCGCGTCGCAAAGCACTGGCCTGAGTCCGCGCGTGCGGCGCTTCAACCCCTCAACCGGTTGCGCGCCAGCGGCGGGTTCTTCGAGAAATAGCCTTCAATTCCCCGCATCAGCGCATCGGCCAGCTGGGTCAAAAACGCTTCGCTGTTGAGCTTGGCTTCTTCCGTGGGGTTGCTGATGAAGGCCGCCTCGACCAGCACACTGGGAATATCAGGTGCCTTGAGCACCGCAAAGGCGGCTTGCTCCACACGGGGCTTGTGCAGCTTGCCCACGCGCCCTATTTCGCCCAACAGGGTTTTTCCCAGTTTCAGGCTGTCGTTGATCTGGGCCGTGGTGCTCATGTCCAGCAGGGCGCGTTGCACCGTTGCGTCCTTGTTCTGCACGTTGAGGCCGCCAATCAAGTCCGCCTTGTTTTCCTTGGCCGCCATCCAGCGGGCGGCACTGCTGGATGCGCCACCCTGGCTTAAGGCAAATACGCTGGCGCCCTGCGGGTCGGGCGTGAAGAAGGCATCGGCGTGCAGGCTGACAAAAAGATCGGCCTGCACCCGACGCGCCTTCTGCACCCGTACCTGCAGCGGTACAAAAAAATCCGCATCGCGGGTCAGGTAGGCGCGCATGGCGTTGCCGTTCACGCTGGTGCCATTGATGCGCTCGCGCAGCAGGTGGGCCAGGCGCAGCACCACGTCTTTTTCACGGGTGCCGCCGGGGCCGACGGCACCGGGGTCTTCGCCACCGTGGCCGGGATCCAGCGCGATGATGATGAGCCGGTCGGTGGCGCTGGGGGCTGTTGGTTCGGCTTTGCCCAAAACCTTTGAATCATTTGGGCCGCTAGCCCTCGTGGAATCTGATGGTCTAGCTATAGATTGTGTAGCGTTTTGCGGGGCGCTGGCCGCGCTCTGGCTGCCTGGCTTTTGCGCGTGCTGGGCGATCAGGTCGCCCAACGGGTCGGCGGGAGCATTGCTGCGCGTTGTGTCCTGCAGGCGCTGGGCAATCAGCGCTTCCAGTGGGTCGGTTTCCTGCACTGGATACAGGTCAAACACCAGGCGATGCTGGTAGGCCGCCACGGGCGTCAGCGCGAACACCTGGGGGCGAATCGGCTGCTTCAGGTCAATCACCAGACGCACCACGCTGGGCGCGAATTGCCCGACGCGGATGCCCGCAATGTTCGGGTCGTCGGCCCGCACCTTGGCCACCAGTTCCTTGAGCGCCGGGTTCAGCGTGATGCCCTCGATGTCCACCGCCAGGCGCGGCGGGCTGGGCACAAACAATGGCTTGGCGGTCAGTGCGCCGTCGGACTCAATGGTCACTCGCGAGTACTCGGGTGCCGGCCACACCCGTACTGTGAGGATGGTGGCGCCGCGGGCCAACTCGGCTAGGCCCAGCGTCAGGACCAGACTACCGGTTTGCAGCAGCGTGCGGCGTTTCACAGGGCCGGTCCTTCGGCGGCCGCGGCCTGCAGCAAGGCCACACCGGTGGGCGTGTGCGCGCTCAGCGTGACCAGTCGCTCACTCTCGCTGGTCGTGGTGATGGCGATGTCCAGGTCGGCGGTGGGCAACATTGCGGCGGCTTTTTCGGGCCATTCGGCGAGCTTCAGGCCGGTGCTGGCAAAGATATCGCGAAAGCCCGCGTCTTCCCACTCGCGCGGATCGGCAAAGCGGTAGAAGTCAAAGTGCCATACGTTGAGGTCCGGCAGTTCGTAGGGTTCCACCACGGCATAAGTGGGGCTCTTGATGCGCCCGGTGACCCCCAGCGCCTGCAGCAGGTGGCGCACCAGTGTGGTCTTGCCCGCGCCCAGGTCGCCATGCAGGGCGATGAAGGCATGTCCCAGGGCCGGCACAGTTGCCAGCGACAGTGCAAACGCCTGGGTCGCTGCCTCGTTGGGCCAGCACAGGGTTTTTACAATGGGAGCGTGACGATCAATAGAACTCAATTCGATGGTATCCAGCTGGTTGCGCACATTCAGGCGTGGGCCCGGGAATTGGGATTCTCCCAAATTGGCGTGGCCAGTGTAGACCTAAGCTCTGCCGAGGCCGGTTTGACCGACTGGCTGGCGCGTGGGTTTCATGGGGATATGGCCTATATGGCCAGCCACGGCCTCAAGCGCGCGCGCCCTGCCGAACTGGTGCCGGGCACGCTGAGTGTGATCACCGCGCGCATGGACTACCTGCCGTGTAACACGCCGGACGGCTGGACGCAGGTCGAGCTGCAGCGCCTGGAGCACCCCACCGAGGGCATCGTGTCGCTGTACGCGCGGGGTCGGGACTACCACAAGGTGTTGCGCAACCGCCTGCAAAAGCTCAGTGACCGCGTGGCCACCGAGATCGGTCCGTTTGGCCACCGCGTGTTCACCGATTCGGCCCCGGTGCTGGAGGCCGAGCTGGCGGCCCGCAGCGGCCAGGGCTGGCGCGGCAAGCACACGCTGCTGCTCAACCGCGAAGCGGGCTCGATGTTCTTCCTGGGCGAGATCTATGTGGATGTGGCGCTGCCGCTCTCATTGCCATTGGGCGAGCCGGTGCAGGGCCATTGCGGCAGCTGCACGGCGTGCATCGACGTCTGCCCCACGCAGGCCATCGTCGCACCCCACCGGCTTGATGCGCGCCGCTGCATTTCCTACCTGACCATTGAACACGCCGGGCCGCTGCCTGTGGAACTGCGTCCGCTGATGGGCAACCGCATCTATGGCTGCGACGACTGCCAGCTGGTCTGCCCGTGGAACAAATTTGCCCAGCGCAGCCCGTTGGCGGACTTTGACCCGCGTGAGGGCCTGAGCGGGCAGCAGCTGGCCACGCTTTTCGAGTGGACCGAGGCGGAGTTTTTGCAGCGCACCGAGGGCAGCCCGATCCGGCGCATCGGCCATGAGCGCTGGCAACGCAACATCGCCGTGGCGCTGGGCAATGCCTTGCGTGCGGGTGCAGATATGGCCCCGTTCTTGCAAAGGCATGTCCATCACCCCAGCGCATTGGTGCGGGAGCACGTGGAATGGGCGCTGGCGCAAGCTGACTGAAGCTTTGCCATCGGCAACCACGAGGGAAAACGTGGAGGAAGGCCGCGCAGCCGCTGTGCGATGATGCCGCGGCAATTCGCCCCCACGCTAACCACAGCGTGTGCTGCACGGCGATGAAACTTAAAGGCACAACTTTTATGCGACTCCCCAATTTGCTGGCCACCAAGAATGGCCGACTGATGGCTTTCTTTCTCCTGTACGTCACCGAGGGCATCCCGCTGGGGTTTGCCGCCACGGCCGTCGCCACCCGGCTGCGCCGCCTGGATGTGGGCCCCGCCGAAATTGGTGCCTTTGTCGGCTCGTTCTACCTGCCGTGGGCGTTCAAGTGGGCGTTCGGCCCGCTGGTGGACGTGTTTTCAAGCGACTGGCTGGGTCGCCGGCGGGGCTGGATTCTGATTACCCAGGTGCTAATGGCGCTCACGCTGCTGTCGACGGTGATGCTGGACCTGCCGGCACAGCTGGGCCTGTTCACGATGATTCTGCTGGTGCACAACACCTTTGGCGCCATGCAGGACGTGGCCATCGACGCACTGGCCTGCAGCACCCTGCAGGAGGACGAGCGGGGGCTGGCCAACGGCATGATGTTTGCTGGGGCCATGATAGGCAGCATGGTGGGCGGCAGTGGCGTGTTGTTCCTCAGTGGCGTGACGGGTTTTCAGCCAACTTTCTTCTTCGTAGCAGGCTGCATCCTGTTGGTGACGGTGGTGGTCGTGCTGCCCATGCAGGAGGCGCCGGGGCCGGCACGGGCGGTGGTGGTGGGCTCCAAGTTGGCGCAGGCCGGGCGTGAGATGCGTGACTTTGCGGTTGATTCGTTCCGCTCCTTCCTGGGCAGCCCGGGCGCCTTTGGCGGGCTGCTGTTTGCGCTGCTGCCGGCCGGTGCCATGTGCCTGGGGCTGGCCCTGCAGTCCAACCTGGCGGTAGAGCTGGGCATGAACGATGACCAGGTTGCGCTGCTGGGGCTTTGGTCGTCCATCTTGAACGCAGGGTTTTGCGTATTGGGCGGCTATGTCTCGGACCGCTGGGGGCGTCGTCGCACGCTTTTTGTGTATCTGGCGCTGATGAGCCTGCCAGTCTTTTACTTGATGAACGAACTCTCGCGCCATGGCTGGATCATGCCGGTCAGTAGCACTGCGGGAGACCGCCCGCCGGTGCCCGCCGCGCTCGTGACCGCATTGTGGATCGCCACGCTGGCCTATGCCGTGTTCCAGGGGCTGATGTATGGCACGCGCTCGGCCATCATGATGGATGTGACCAACCCGGCCGTTGCGGCCACGCAGTTCACCGCCTACATGGCGCTGATGAACCTGGCCATCTCGTACTCGGCCACTTGGCAGGGCATCGCCATCGAGGCCTGGGGCTACCCGACGACCATGCTGGTGGATGGCATCTTCGGCCTGGCCTGCCTGCTGGTTTTGCCGTGGCTCAAGCGCTCCAAGGACGCCGCCACATCGGACGCCGGACAAGCCGCCAGTGCGGCAAGTTTTACCGATCCGCTCGGCCCCAAACGTGCGCGACGGCTGGCTACTGCGCTGGGGTTGCTGTGTCTGGCCTGGGTGCCTTCGAGTCTGTGGAGTGAAGTCTTTGGTGCCGGCAAGCCCATCGTGGGCACGCTATTCACGGTAATCTTCATTGCGTCGGCGCTGTTCCTGCTGGCCGGGCGTGCCGTCCTGGGGGACGCGGGTGGTCGCACGGCGCGGCTTGGCGTGTGGGTCGCACCGCTGCTGATCCTGCTGTATGCCCGCTACCACCTGAACGCCATTGCCAGCTGGTTGCCAGCCGGGGTCGATGCGGCCAGCTTCGTGGCAGGCGCGCAGAACGCGATGATGGGAGTGGCCGCGCTGGCCGGCGTGCTGCTGTTGCGCCTGGGCACGCAGCCCTGGAAGCAGATGGAGGTGGGTGCGTCCTGATCGTGTGGTGACCGCTCACCGACCTGGCCTGCCTTATTTTGCTATCGTTTATATAGCGCAGTAGCTATGTTCAACGAGGGCTAGAGCCCGGTCTTCCTCACCTCTCGACGGATGTCCGCCGGCGTACTACCATGCGTGGAAACGTTGGAACAGCCCAAAGCGCTGGAGAGGAGACAAGAATGGATGTCGACTTGAGCGACGGGCGCTGGGCCTTCGTCTCCACTGCGCCTGCAGGTCGCCGGGAAATCCGCTTGGCGCTCGCCGCCGTTTACGTTTCTGTTTTGGTCTTTTTGGTCGCCGCACCCTATGCGCAAATGCCGTGGGTGCAGGTTCCGGCCTTCCTCCCGGTCTATGTCTCGGCGTTGGTGATTTGCGATCTGATCACAGCCGCGTTGTTGTTCAGTCAGTTCAGCGTCGTGCGTGCGCTCCCGTTGCTGGTGTTGGCGGGTGGCTATCTGTTCACTGCCTGCATCACTTTGGCCTATGCGCTGGTATTTCCGGGTCTGTTTGGGTTGTCGGGCTTGCCCGTCGCCGGGCCGCAGACCAGTTCGGCCATGTACATGTTCTGGCACGCGGGCTTTCCGCTGGTTGTCATGGCCTACACGGTTCTTGGACCCCAACGCTTGGGTTTGAACCTGCCCAGCCATGCTGCTGCGCCTTCCAACCCAGGCTGGGCCATCTTCGGCACGGTCGTCGGTGTATTGGCCGTCGTCGGTGGTCTTACGCTGGTTGCCACGTGGGGGCATGCCACCATTCCGGTGTTTCTGGAAGGCGACCGCACCACCGATCTGGGGCACATGTTCCTGTCTGGCATCTGGTTGCTGACCCTGCTGGCGCTGGCGCTGCTGTGGCGGCGTCAGCCCCACAGCGTTCTGGACATATGGCTGCAGGTGGTACTGTGCGTATGGTTGTTCGATATCGCGCTGGCGGCGATTCTGAACACCGGCCGCTACGACCTGGGTTGGTATGCCGGGCGTATCTACGGTTTGTTGGCCGCAAGCTTCTTGTTGATGGTGTTGCTGTCCGAAAACGCAAGGCAGCATGCACACCTGGTGCGGATGTCCGTCGAACTGCGCGTTGCCAACCAGGCGTTGGCACAGTTGTCGCGGCAAGACGGCCTGACCGCGTTGGCCAATCGGCGCTACTTTGACGAGTACCTGGCAGAACAGATTGCACTGGCCAGCCGATACCAGCGCAGCATGGCATTGCTTCTTTGCGACGTGGACCACTTCAAAACCTATAACGACCACTACGGCCACCCGGCCGGCGACGCCTGTCTCAAGCGGGTGGCCACCGCACTACAAGCCTGCTGCCAGCGCCCGGCCGACATGGCCGCGCGCTATGGTGGCGAGGAATTTGCAATGGTTTTGCCGGACACCGACCTGGCGGGTGCTGCGCAAGTTGCCGAGGCTGTGCGTGCAGCCGTTGCCGGCATGCGGATTCCCCATGGCTATTCGTCCACCGCTCCCTTTGTCAGCATCAGCGTAGGCGCTTCCGTGTTGCTGTGGAAGATGGGTATGAGCGCACCGCAACTGATCGCGTCTGCCGACCAATGCCTCTACCAGGCCAAGAGGGCAGGGCGCAACCAGGTGGCGTGTGTAGCGGAGGGTGCCTTAGCGTAGCAGCCCCAGCGCCATCGGCAGGCTGAGCATGCCCAACAGCGTGGACAGCGTGACCAGCCCCGCCACATACGCGCCGTCATAGCCCATGCGGGCCGCCAGCACGTAGCAGCTCGATGCCGTGGGCAGGGCCGAGAACGCCAGCAGCACCGTGGTTTCTGGCGCATTCAGGCCAAACAGCCGCGACATTCCCAGCGCAACGAGGGGCAGCAGCAGGTGGCGGATTGACAGCACGGACACCGCCAACGTCTTGGCCCGGGCCAGTGCGCCAAACTGCATGCCGGCGCCCGCCGCCATCAGGCCCAGCGCCAGGGACGCGGCGCCAATTCGGGTGACCGATGGCTCCAGCCAGTGCGGAATGGTGAAGCCCATCAGGTTGGCCAGCAAACCGGACACGGTTGCAATGATCAGCGGGTTGCGCAGCAGTTCGCGCAGCATGCTGCGCTGGGCGTGCCGCACCATAGGCCACACGGCACCGACGTTGAACAGCGGTACACACACGCCAATCAACACGGCAAACAGCTGCGACCCTTGCGGACCGACCAGCCGATCGGCAATGGCCAAGCCTATGAACGAATTGAACCGGAACGCCACCTGGGCGCTGCTGGCATGGTCGCGCCTGTCAATCCAGCGCTGGAGCACGGGGATGTGGGGCAGGGCGTAGGCCAATGCAATGCCGGTCAGGCCCAACGCCCACCCGGCCCCCATGAGGCGCGAGGCTGCATGCACGTCCAGCGGGGTTTTGACAATGGACTGGAACAGCAGCACCGGGAACAGGAAGAAGTACACCAGGGTCTCGACCTGCTCCCACACCGAGCGGTTCAGTGCGGTGTAGCGGCACACCAGGTAGCCGCACAGGATCAGGGAGAAATCCGGGAAGAGCAGTTGGGCATAGTTCACCGGTCGAGAATACCAGCGAACGTGTGGCGCTACCCCGCAGCGCTGCGGTTACTATTTGCCCCTGGTAACCATCACAACTACCCGGAGAACAGCCAACATGCGAACCCATCAGTTCATTGCCCTGAGTCTTTCCCTTGCCGCTGGCGCTACGCTGGCGCAAGGCTATCCCAACAAAGTGATCAAACTGCAGGTGCCGTTTGCACCCGGCGGCACGACCGACATCATTGCCCGCACCATTGCTGAACCGATGGGCAAAATTCTCGGCCAGAACGTGATCGTGGAGAACAAGGCGGGTGGCGGCGGTGTGGTGGGTGCCAATGAGACCGCCAAGGCCGCGCCCGATGGCTATTCGCTGGGCATGGCCACGGTATCCACCGTGGCGGCCAACCCTGCCATCAACCCGAAAATGCCCTACAACTCGATGACCGATTTCACTCCCGTCATCAACGTGGCGGCCACGCCCAACGTCATTGCCGTGCACCCCAGCTTCCCCGCCAAAGACTTCAAGGGCTTTCTGGCCGAACTCAAGAGCCACCCGGGCAAGTACTCCTATGCGTCGTCCGGCACGGGTGGCATTGGGCACCTGCAGATGGAGCTGTTCAAGAACCTGACCTCTACCTTTATCACCCATATTCCCTACCGCGGCGCAGGCCCCATGCTCAACGATACCGTGGCGGGCCAGGTCCCCATGACCTTTGACAACATACCGTCGGCCATGCCATTCATTTCGGCCAACCGGTTGATTCCTGTGGTGGTAGCGGCACCGCAGCGCCTGGCGCAGTTGCCCAACGTGCCCACCTTCAAGGAAGTCGGGCTGGAGCCGGTGAACCGCATGGCCTTCTACGGCATCTACGGTCCCAAAGGCATGCCCAAGGAAGTGGTGGACAAGATCAACGCGGCCGTGCGCAAGGTGCTGGAAGACCCGGCCGTGAAGAAGCGCATTGAAGACACCGGCTCCATCGTGCTGGGCAACACACCGGAGCAATTCGCGGCCCAGATCAAGGCGGAATACGAGGTCTACAAGAAGGTGGTGGACTCCGCCAAATTGCGCCTGGAATGAGCGGCGCCGCGGGCGACATTGACACCTTCATCGACGCCCTGTGGCTCGAAGAAGGTTTGTCGCCCAATACGCTGGCGGCCTACCGGCGGGACCTGACGCTGTATGCCACCTGGCTGCAGACCCAGGCACGCAGCCTGCACCAGACCAGCGAGCTGGATTTGCAGGCCTACTTTTCAGAACAACACGCCGCCACCAAGGCCACCACCGCCAACCGGCGCCTGACAGTCTTCAAGCGCTACTTTCGATGGGCCTTGCGTGAAGGCCTGTTGCACACCGACCCCACGCTGAAGCTGCAATCCGCAAAGCAGGCATTGCGCGTTCCCAAGACACTGACCGAGGCCCAGGTGGAAGCCCTGCTGGCCGCGCCCGACACGGCGAACGCACTGGGCGTGCGCGACCGCACCATGCTGGAGCTGATGTACGCCAGCGGCCTGCGGGTGACCGAGCTGTTGACCCTGAAGACCTTCAACCTCAGCCTGAATGACAACGTGCTGCGCGTGCTGGGTAAAGGCAGCAAGGAACGCCTGGTGCCCTTTGGCCAAGTGGCCAGCCAATGGCTGCGCCAGTACCTGGGCGCGGCCCGGCCCGAGTTGCTGGCGGGCAAACAGACGGACGACCTGTTCATCACGGCGCGGGGCGCGACTGCCGGCTCGGCCATGTCACGGGTGATGTTCTGGATGGTGGTGAAGAAACACGCTTTTTCTGCGGGAATCCGGGTGCCGCTGTCACCTCATACGTTGCGCCATGCATTTGCCACGCATTTGCTCAATCACGGCGCGGACTTGCGCGCGGTTCAGTTGTTGCTGGGCCACGCGGACATTTCGACGACGACGATTTATACGCACATTGCGCGGGAGCGGCTGGCTACGCTGCATGCGCAGCATCATCCGCGGGGGTGATGGCCTGCCTGTCGCGCAAGCCCCACCACCCGCCTTGAGGGGTGGTTAGTGGATGGGGTGCATTCAGCTCCCGGTTCACACGCATTGCCAACGTACATATTTCCAGACAGCGGTCATCCAAGTCAGTTGCCAGATGTTTGAACGCCAGACATAACCGGCGCTGCGCGGCCTCATCGCGCTGCGTCCGCACTGGTGGATGGGTAGGCCGCACTGCGCGCTTCTGCGAGAGCCTTGAGCCTGCTGAGAGTAACTGGAAGGCCGGAGTTCAGTTGCTTCGACAATATGGGTCCCAGGACCAGAGAAAGAGGCCCCGAGAATGTGACCCGGTGGACTACTTCAGTTGCCCCAGGAACAGGGACAAGCTCATGCTCGAAGAGCATGCGAAACAGAGGAATCTTGGACTCGACCGTGAAGCAGTGACCAGGCTCAACTTTGGTAAGAACCATCGGAACCGTGTTGCCCTTGGTGGGTGTGAGCCGGCCCTTGCTGCCGACCGCGAACGGACCCTCAAGCGAAGCTTGCTTTGTGTCTGGGTCCCAGGTGTGCCAGTTTGTAACGTCCTCGTAGATGCGGAAGACTGAGTCGGCTGACGCCCTGATGGTGATGTGGTGTTCGACTTGCATTTGAGGCTGTGTGCGGAAACGGCGTTGATTTGTGCGGGCGGATAACGTAGAGCTAACCGGCGCTGCGCGGCTTTATCGCGCAGCGTCCAGAGAGCGAAGCGAACGAGGTTGAGCGCCGAGATATGGGTCACGCAGCCTTCCTCAGTTTGTCCAAAAGCGAATGACATGCGAAATAGAGTAAGCGGTTCATATCTTCTGCGTCAAACATGGGTCGAAGTCGTAAGACTGCCCGCCAAGTAAGCATGCGCCCCACGAACTCACTCCAAGGCATTTTCTGCGTTACCGAAAAGGTGCGTTTTGTGTTGTCCGATTTCAAATAGTAGAGCCGGCAGGCAACTGTAACCTTGGGTCGCCAGAAAACCGGAAAGCCAATTTCTCCCAACATATGTCCCAATAGTCACCGGATTGAAACTTTGGAATCAGCACATTTAGCCCAAGGTCGGTCGAAGTTGGGGCTGTGACGCCGCTCGCGGGCGGTAATGCAAAGATTTCCTGCAAGGTCGTTCGGAGAGGGGTATCAAGATTCTCGTCTTGGATCATTCCCCATTGGTCGATGTGTCTCTTGATATCTGTCCGGGGCACAACGGCAAGAGTTCCAAGAAACACCCTCGGCCTTTCGCGCTTCAAGAATCTATCGAACACGACACCCCCATGATCGAGCCACAACGTGTTGTCTGAGTGAAACCTGTCTTATCAACAGCGTCGTCTTGAACCATGATTTCACTCCCACAATTCATAAGTCGTTGATTTATAGCTGACTTTCTTGCTCTGCAATCCCGGTGCCTTCAATACAATCGCGACAAACACTGCATCTTGCTGAAATGATTGGGAATTCTCGGAATGCCTATGCGTTCGATAGCATTAAAAGAATCGACAAACCCTGCAAGAACATGAAATCAGGCGGTCCATCTTAAAGATCGCTGTCGCCCTACACCTGACTTCTGCTGCCTCAGAACACGCGCGACTAAACAGCATGCGTGCCCTACACCCCCATCGTCTCCGCCCAGACCAGGGCCTGCACATGGGCCCAATTGACCTGGGCGTTATTCAGGCCCAACTGGGTGGCGGTGCGGGCGAAGGCCTCGTCGTCGCCGGTTTCACAGGCTATGGTCAGCTCCAGAAAAGGTGCGAGCGGCCCCGTGCGGTGCAGCAACGCCTGGGTGATGGAGTCGGGCAGGGCGATGGTGGCCAGTGCAGCCTCCATGCTCATGCCCAGCATGGTGTCCAGCAGCGAGAAGACGCCGACCACAAAGGCGTTGTCGCAGTCCTCGGACGGCAGCAATTCGGTCGCCAGCAATTCCATCAGGCGCCCGCGCGCCACGGCGGTGGTGCCCACCGCGGGTGGCATGTCGCCGTTGTGCGAGGTGGTCAGCAGCAGGGCCGCCCACTTGAACAGGCGGTTCAAACCCAGCAGCATGACGGCGTGCTTGAACGATGTGACCTCGGTGCGCATGCCGAACCCGGCCGAGTTGATGAAGCGCAGCAAGTTGAAGGACAGCGTGGGGTCGCGCTTCAACACCTCTTCAATCTCCGACGTGCTGGCCTGTTTGCGCACCAGGTTGATGAGCTGCAGGATGGTGGCCTGTGCCGGCCGCACCGACTGCCCCTGCACCAGCACCGGTTTGGCAAACCAGTAGCCCTGAAACAGCGTCACCCCCAGATCGGACAGCATGGCGTATTGCCCTGGCGTTTCCACCTTTTCGGCAATCAGCTGGGCCGTGGACTTGGCCCGCGCCAGTTTCACGAACGAGCCCAGTGACTGCGGGCGAATGACGGACAGGTCAAACTTGATAAACGAGGCCAGCTCCAGCCACGCGGCGTAGGGCTGGGTAAGCACCGAATAGTCAAACGCCAGACGGAAGCCACGGCGCTTGATGTCCTGCAGGTTGGGCAGTCGGTTCTGCACCTGGTCGCTCTCCGACACCGGCAAGGGCGGAACTTCCAGCACTACCCGCTGGGGCGCTATCAGGTCCAGGTGGCCGCCAGCCAGGCTGTCGTGGGTGCAATTGATGAAAATGGTTTTGTTGCCGATGGGGGAGTCACTGTCCACGGCACTGAGCACGTTGAACAGCAATTGCGCGTCGCTGGCCGCGGTGTGCCCGTGGGCCAGGGCCGAGCGGTCAAACAGCTCGTAGCCGATCACCGCGCGGTGCTGGTCCAGAATGGCCTGGTGGGCAAACGCGACGGCGGCGATGGCGCCAGACGGTGATGGCGGTGGCGATGGCTCGGAAGAGGGTTCGGTCATAGGTGGATGCAGGTGATCACGTGGTCAGACTGTTTTCAAAATCCACCAGCGGCATGGGCCGCCCCACCAGGTAGCCCTGGTAGGCGTCGCAGCCCTGGCTGTGCAGATGGTCGCGTTGGGCCCGGGTTTCGACACCTTCGGCGATGACGGTCAGGCCCAGCGCGTGGCCCAGTGTGATGACGGCCAGTGCGATGGCTGCGTCGTTGGGGTCGGTCATCAGGTCGCGCACGAAGGACTGGTCAATTTTCAGCTGGTCCAGCGGCAGGCGCTTGAGGTAAGACAGCGACGAATACCCGGTACCGAAGTCGTCCAGCGAGAAGCCCACGCCATGCTGCTTGAGCGCGGTCATCTTGGTCTTGGTTTCTTCTACGTCGTTGACCAGCAGGCTTTCGGTCAGCTCGAGTTTGAGGCGCTTCGGATTGACGCCCGTGTAGCTGATGAGGTCGATCACATAGGGCACAAAATCGGGCTGCCTGAATTGCCGCGCGCTGACGTTGACCGCCAGCGTCAGGTCCTGCAGGTGCGGGTTCTGGGCCCACAGTGCCAATTGGGTGCAGGCAGTTTCCATGACCCAGTTGCCCAGCGGCAAGATGAGCCCGGTGTCTTCGGCAAGCGGTATGAAGTCAACCGGGGACACCATGCCGCGCTCTGGGTGGGGCCAGCGTAGCAGCACTTCTGCGCCCACCGTGCGGCCGTCCCGGTTGATCTGGGGCTGGTAGTAGAGAACAAACTGGTCCTTCAGAATGCCCTGGCGTATGTCCTTCTCCAGGCTGACCCGCGTGGTGATGACAGCCTGCATGGCCGGGTCAAAAAAGCGCAGCGTATTGCGCCCGGCGGCCTTGGACTGGTACATGGCCAGGTCGGCCTGCTTGAGCAGTTCATCGGTCGATTGCTCGTGGTCGGAGTACAGCGTAATGCCAATGCTGGGGGTGATCTGGTATTCCAGCCCTGCCAGCCGGTAGGGCACGCTGATGGCAGCCAGCAGTTTTTCACCTATGGTCTCGGCCAGCGCCGCAGCTTCTTCGCGGTTGTCGCTGAGCTCTTCGATCATCACCACAAACTCGTCTCCGCCCAGGCGCGCCACCGTGTCACCCTGGCGCACGCATGAGGTCAGGCGGGTGGCCACCTGTTGCAGCAACAGGTCTCCCATATCGTGCCCCTGGGTGTCGTTCAGGGTCTTGAAATTGTCCAGGTCGATGAACTGCAGCGCGCCCAGGCGGCCGCTGCGGGTGCTGACGGCCAGCGCCTGGCGCAGCCGGTCGACCATGAGCCGCCGATTGGGCAACTCGGTCAGGGGATCAAAGAACGCCAGCTTGTTGATTTCTTCCTCGGAGGTCTTGCGTTGCGTGACGTTGCGTGACAGGACGATGAAGCGCGGCTCACCATCCTGGGTGTCGCGCTTGCGGGTCAGGGAAATTTCAAACCAGAAGTTGCCCTTGGAGGTCTGCAACGGGAATTCACGCCCATCGGAGTGGCCCAGCTGATTGGCTTCCTGCAGCGCAGCCATTACCGCGTCGGCTGCGTCAGGTGGCAAGACGTCGTTCACTTTCTTGCCAAGAAAGAACTCGGCCGGCGGGAACGATGTGTTGGACCGGGGCGCATGGTAGTCGTGGTAGGTGCCGTCCAGCCCCATTTCGAGCAGCACGTCGGGAATGGCTTCAAGGGTGGCCTGCAGCTTGCTCTGCGAGGCGGCAATTTCCTGGGTGCGCTGCGCAATCAGGGCTTCCCGGCCTCTTTCATGGGCCTGGAGTTCCATCAGCAGTTTGCTGGCGTAGGCCAGCATGACGCTGAAGATCAGGCCCAGCAAGGTCTTGAACGCCAGATCCGAAGTGCTGCCCCAGCCCCCCACCGGTGCCACGCTGAGTGTCCACTGCCCGTTGGGCACCGTTAGGCTGTGCTCGACCGGCGCAACGGGCACCACCGCCGACGCGGCGATGGTTTCCCGTGCACCCGTATCGGGGTTGATGCGCCAGAGGGCATAGGCGACGCCCCCTTCGGTCAGCTGGGTCAGGCGCACACTGGAGAGCGCCTGGGGAAACCGGATCACCGCATAGGTCAGGCCCCAGAACACGGGCTTGCCGTCCGGACCGTCCAGAAAAATGGGCAGGCGCCCGACGGCGCCCAGTCCGCCCTGGATCAACTTCAGCGGACCGGCGAGCGTGAGCTTGCCGGTGTCGCGCGCCAGGCGGGCTTCGCGACCTTGTACCGGGTCTTTCAGCTGGTCAAAGCCAATGGACTTTTCATTGCCGGCCAGTGGCGCCACGCGCTGGATGACGCCACCCGGGCTCAGCCCCAAAATGGAAACCCCGGGGTACCAGGGCAGCATTTCGTTGGCCACGCCTTCGAAGTCGGGCACGTTGCCCTTGCCCTGGCGCACCATGGCGGCGATGGAGTAGGTCGCCGACAAGGCCCGCTCCATGGTGGACTGGATGGCATGGGCGTGGTCGCTGGCCAGTGCCTCCATGCGCAGACGGTCGGTCGCCAGGCTGCGTTGTTCAAGCTTCCAGATGACTCCGGCGCTGGCCAGTGCCGCAACCACGAAGACGGTCCACGCCACGGCCAGTGGGCGGCGGTGGCTGCTGGGCTCAGTGGCGGGGTCCCGTTGGATCATTGCAGGGTTAGGTTGGGCGGTAAAGAGTCGTTGGGGATTGTGCCTGCGCAGCACCGGCCTGTGTAGCGAAATAATAAATGGCCTCTAGCCCTCGTGGAATAAGCACCATACGCTATTGTATTGATAGCGTCAATTGGTAGAAACGACGGGCAATGCTTCAATCTCGGCATCCGAAAACCCGGCCAGTTTGCGGGCCGTCAGATTGAAGGGTGGCTTCAACCGGGGTGCGCCGTGCTGCTGTGCCACCTGCGCGTAAAAGGTGTTCGGGTCCAGCCCATCGCGCTGACACAACCAGTGGTACCAATGGTTGCCAATGGCCACGTGGCCCACTTCTTCAGCGAGGATGATGTCCAGAATACCCACCGCGGCCAGCGCACGGGGCGTGCCGACCTTGCGCAGCTTGGCCTGGATGATGGGCGTGGCGTCCAGGCCGCGCGCCTCCAGGGTGCGGGGCACCAGCGCCATGCGGGCCACCACGTCCAGGCGCGTGGCTTCGCACATGGTCCACAGGCCATCGTGGGCAACAAAATCGCCGTAGTCATGGCCTTCGGTTCGCAAATGCGCGCGCAGCAGGTCAAAGTGCTTGGCTTCTTCCTGGGCCACGCCCAGCCAGTCCAGGTAATACGCACGCGGCATGTCGGCAAACCGCCAGACGGCATCCAGCGCCAGATTGATGGCATTGAATTCAATGTGCGCAATGGAATGCATCAGCGCGCAGTGGCCCTCCGCCGTGAACGGCGAGCGCCGGGGCACCTGCTGCGGATGGACCAGCTCCGGCCGGGCAGGGCGGCCCGGCTGGTCGGGGTGGGCAAAGCGCGCCTGGCAGTCAATCGAATGGTCACCGTGGCGATCCAGCGCGCGCAGGGCTGCTACTTTGAGCGCGGGGTCGCTCTGGCAAAAGACCGTAAGGCAGTGCTGTCGGAGTTCCATCCTTACAATTCTAGGCAATGCAGCGCACCGGTCGCTGCTCCTTATGCAAGCGAAATCTATGGCTTTATACGAACTTGACAGCGTCGCACCCCGTTTGGCGGACTCCGCCTGGGTTGCCGACAGCGCCCAGGTCATGGGCAATGTGGACCTGGCAGAAGAAACCAGTATCTGGTTTGGCGCCATCATCCGGGGCGACACGGAGGTCATCCGCATCGGGCGTGGCTCCAACATCCAGGACGCCAGTGTGCTGCATGCCGATATCGGCAAGCCGCTGACGGTGGGTGAGTATGTGACCGTGGGGCACAAGGTCATGTTGCATGGTTGCACCATTGGCGATGGCTCCCTGATCGGCATTGGCGCCGTGGTGCTCAATGGCGCCAAAATTGGCAAGGGCTGCATCGTGGGCGCTGGCGCCCTGGTGACCGAGGGCAAGGAGTTTGCCGACGGGTCTATGATTCTCGGCAGCCCCGCCAAAGCGGTGCGCGAACTCACTGCGGAACAACAGGCTGCGCTGAAGATGAGTGCCGTCCACTACATCGAGAATGCCAAGCGTTTCGAGCGCGGGCTGAAGAAAATTACGCATGTCTGAACTTCATAAATTTCTGTTTGACGGCTTGCCGGTGCGCGGCATGGTGGTCCGGTTGACTGATACCTGGACCGAAATCCTGCGCCGGCGCGCGTCCAACACGGGGACCGGGGCCTATGCCCCACCGGTGCGCGACATGCTGGGCGAAATGGTCGCCGCTGCCGCATTGATGCAGGCCAACATCAAGTTTGACGGCTCTCTGGTGTTGCAGATTTTTGGCGATGGTCCGGTCAAACTGGCCGTGGTGGAAGTGCAGCCCGATCTGGCCTTGCGGGCCACGGCCACCGTGGTCGGGGATGTTGCGATGGATGCCACGCTCAGCCAACTGGTCAATGTCGGCAATGAGGGTCGATGCGCGATCACACTGGACCCCAACACCAAGTTTCCGGGGCAGCAGCCCTACCAGGGCGTGGTGCCATTGTTTGACGACCGGCGCCACAAGATAGAGAAAATCAGCGCGGTGCTGGAGCACTACATGCTGCAAAGCGAGCAGCTCGACACCACGCTGGTTCTGGCCGCCAATGACCAGGTGGCCGCTGGCCTGCTGATCCAGCGCCTGCCCATGCAGGGCACGGAAAACCTGTCGGGCAGCATGGTGAGCAAGGAAAACGAGGACGAGATCGGCCTCAACGAGCACTACAACCGCATTGCCATCCTGGCCAGCAGCCTGAAGCGCGAAGAGCTGTTGACGCTGGATGTGGAAACCATTTTGCGCCGGCTGTTCTGGGAAGAGCAGATCACCCGGTTCGAGCCCTTGCAGGGGGATACCGCACCCCGCTTTGCCTGCTCGTGCAGCCGCGAGCGGGTGGGCCGCATGATTGTCAGTCTGGGCCGGGAAGAGGTCGAAAGCATTCTGGCGGAACGGCACGACATTGAGGTGGGGTGCGAGTTCTGTGGCGTGCAGTATCGCTTTGATCCCGTCGATGCGGCGCAGTTGTTCACGGCGCCGGTGCTCCAGGTGCCGGGTGGGTCAGGTCCGCACTGAGGCGGATCTCAGCAACGCCCTGAAGAGCCGGTGTTCGCAATCGGCGTCGGAGCAGGTGTCGCAGTTCCAATGCCATGGTGTGGCGGCAGATCTTGGCCGGGTGGGTGCGCGTGAGTTGTGGTGTGCAATGGCCTGTAGCGCGCAGTCGGTTCGGTCCTGCCCGCGGCCGTATACCACCGCATAGGGGATGGCCTGACCATCCATGACCTGGCGCAGTCGCTGGTCAAACAGCGTGGGCTGCACGCGCCCGTCCGCAACGGCTGCTGACGGCAGATCCAGTCCGGTCAACAGTGTCAGGCTGAACTGGCGGTGCAGGCGCAGCGCCTGGGGGTAGAACGAAGTATCCTGAAACAAAAGGTCCCGCGTCAGCGCCTCGGTCAATGCCGGGGCTTCGGCAACCATCCACTTGGCAGGCGCACCATCGGCGGATGTTCTGGCGGTGCCCAGCGCGCCGGTCAGGGTCGACTTACCGGTGCCGGTGGCACCCACAATCGCAATCTGCATGGTGGCCTGCAAACCCGTGTTATTTGGCGATCTGGACAAAGATCTCGTTGGCCTTGACCATGCCGAGTTCCGATCGGGCCTTCTCTTCAACGATCTCCAGTCCCTCGCGCAGGTCGCTGATCTCGGCCGCCAGGCGTTCGTTGTTGCGGGCCGCTACGGCATTGTTCGCGTGCTGCTCGTCGAGTTGGCGCACGAGCAGCGACACATTGGGCACGCTGCCCCTGCCAAACCAGAGCTGGCCGTGCAGGATCACCAGCAAGGCGATCAATGCAGCAGGAACAACGCGATTGCCCATCTAAACGAATGACACGCAGTGCAGGAGCGTGGGGGCCATTTACCGGAGGTTGTAGAACGCGGCGCGGCCGGGGTAGCTGGCCACATCGCCCAGGTCCTCTTCGATGCGCAGCAACTGGTTGTACTTGGCCATGCGGTCGGAGCGGCTCAGCGAACCGGTCTTGATCTGGCCTGCGTTGCAGCCTACCGCGATGTCGGCAATGGTGGAGTCTTCGGTCTCGCCCGAGCGGTGGCTGATGACGGCGGTGTAGCCGGCGCGCTTGGCCATCTCGATGGCTTCAAACGTTTCGGTCAGCGTGCCGATCTGGTTGATCTTGATCAGGATGGAGTTGGCAATGCCCTTGTCAATGCCTTCCTTCAAAATCTTGGTGTTGGTGACAAACAGGTCGTCGCCGACAATTTGCACTTTTTTGCCCAGGCGGTCGGTCAGCAGCTTCCAGCCATCCCAGTCACCTTCGCTCATGCCGTCTTCGATGCTGATGATGGGGTACTTGTCAACCCAGGTGGCCAGGATGTTGGTCCACTCTTCGGCGGTCAGCGTCAGGCCTTCGCCAGCCAAGACATACTTGCCATCCTTGTAGAACTCGGAAGCTGCGCAATCCAGGCCCAGGGCGATTTGCTCGCCGGCCACAAAACCGGCCTTGTCGATGGCTTCCAGAATCATCTGGATGGCCGCTTCGTGGTTGGCCACGTTGGGGGCAAAACCGCCTTCGTCGCCCACTGCCGTGCTGATGCCCTTGTCGTGCAGGATTTTCTTCAGCGCATGGAACACCTCGGCGCCATAGCGCAGGGCCTCGCGAAAGCTCGGTGCGCCCAGCGGAATGATCATCAGCTCTTGCAGGTCGAGGTTGTTGTTGGCGTGCTCGCCGCCGTTGATGACGTTCATCATGGGCACGGGCATCTGCACCGCAGCCATGCCGCCAAAGTAGCGGTACAGCGGCAGGCCGGCTTCTTCGGCCGCTGCGCGCGCCACAGCCATCGACACGGCCAGCATGGCGTTGGCGCCCAG
>JAUSNJ010000057.1 GCA_030645355.1 Rhodoferax sp.
GAGCCCTATCCGGAGAGTCCGGCCGGCACGCTGCGAACCCTGACCTCTCCGCGCGCCGGCCTCTTGCAACACCAGCCGACCAAGGCTCAGATCAACCCAGGACTCTCGTTATGGCTGGATGAGAAACGGGGGTCACGTCACGGCGAAGTCCTTCAACGCCGCCTTGATCCAGCTGATCTTTCGGGTGTCCCGAACCTTCTTGTATGTAGTCATATTTGACAACATTTGTCAAGGGTTGATCAAAAGCGCGTGGCTGACCCCGTTCGGGTTCTTGGTGCCAACGTACCACCGGTTCCGGCGGCACTCGCGTTGCGCCGCTACAGGGGCGGTCCCGCCCCAATCCGCGTCGCGAAGGAGGTGGTGCGGCTAGAGGGACTCGAACCCCCACGCCTTGCGGCGTCTGGACCTAAACCAGGTGCGTCTACCAATTCCGCCATAGCCGCCGACCCATTCGTCTATAGCGGGACAGAAGAAATGGGCAAGCAAATCGTCGCCATAAGGAGCGGGCGCATTCCCTTCTGTGGAAAGGGTTTCTGATGTTTTGGCCGGCTTCTTCGCCGCCGAACGTGCGGCCTTTGGGCGCTGCACGTTGATCGCCGTCGTATCGATCCGGTCCTTGATGTGAGCCGCGTAGAACTGCTCAATCATCTGCACGCTGGTGCGACAGTTGTTGGCGATTTGGTAGATGTCCGCCCCCTCCATCAACCGCATTGAAATGTAGGTGTGGCGTAGGCTGTAGGCCGTTCTCACTCGGCCATCGCGATCATGCTTCAACCCTTCCTCGCGGAGGATGCTGTTGAAAAGCTCGCGTGGGAATTTTCGAAAGATGCGGTCGGTCGGCGAAAGGCCGGGCGCGGCAGGGTCCGTCCCCTTCGCCGTCTTCAACTCCTCCACGCGACGCTTGCGCAATCGCTGGAAGGGGAAGACCGCGCCCGGCATGCTCTTGCAGTAGCCGACGCCAGTTTTGCCGCGCACGTCGATCACTAGGGTCGTCTTTCCCGTGGCGTAGTCACGCTCGACCACCACATCACGAAATTCCAGGCGCATTGCTTCGTCCGGCCGCAGGCCAGTGTTGCCCATAAACAGGACGAAGTCGTGCATGTCCTCGTAGCGGCTCCTCCAGCCGCGCCGCTCACCGTCTTCGATGCGACGGCGCGTGGCTTTGTAGAGCTGCTCGTACTCTTCGGGAGAGAACCAGGCGCGGCGCTCGCGCTTACCCTGAGTCATGTAGGGCATGGTGAGGTTCGGCACGTGCTGGAGCCAGCCCATGCCCTCGGCGTGCTTTAGCACCTGCCGGATATGGACGATCTCCTGGTTCATCGTGCTTCGCGCCGGTGGCTTGCCGGGCTGCTCAGGGGTTTTGGTTAGGGCGATGGTCTCTTCGGCTCGCTTCACCCGATAGGTCTGAACCAAGCCGCGATTGACCTCGGAGAGCGGCACCTTCCCAAAGAACGGGATGATATGCCGGTTCATTCGAAGTTCCATGTAGGCGATGTATTTGGGACTACGAACGGAAGCGGCGAGGACGCGGGCCTGCCGCAAATAGTGCTCGGCCGCCTCGCCGAAGGTTTGCTCCTTCTTGGCGATCACGCCGCCGCGAAGTTTGCCGCGAAGGTCAAGATACCACTCCTCGGCAACGTCTCTCGCCCGGTCGAGATTCTCTTCCCCGGTCGTACTCCGAAAGCGCTCGCCGCCAACGCGCGCAGCGCATTGCCAGTGCTTGCCATCCCCTCGGCGGTAGATCTGCAACCGCCCATCGAACATTACATGCGTCGTCATACACCCCCCTTGGATGTGTCCACGATGTGTCCGGCTCTTATTCTTTAACTATAACACAAAGAACGTTGAAAAGACACATATTTTCACCTAGTAGGAGAGTGTAGCTCTGGATTTAGGTTCCAGCGCCGCAAGGCGTGGAGGTTCGAGTCCTCTCGCCCGCACCAGGTTGTCGGATCGCTCGGCGGGGAGGCGGCCTTGTCCACCGGTTACTATGACGAGAACGCCGATCGGTTCTTCGCCGACACCGCCCATGCCGACATGTCGCAGACCCGCCGCCGGTTCGTCGAGGCCCTGGCGCCGGGCGCCCGGGTCCTGGACGCCGGCTGCGGCTCGGGCCGTGACGCCCTGGCCTTCCGGCAGGCGGGTTTCGAGGTGACCGCCTTCGACGGCTCGACGCAGATGGCGCGCCGGGCCTCGGCCCATACCGGCCTGGAAGTCCTGCACCTGACCTTCGACCAGGTGGCCTGGCGCGAGGCCTTCGACGGAATCTGGTCCTGCGCCTCCCTGCTGCATGTCCCCCGCGCCGAGCTGCCCGGCGTCATGGCCCGCCTGCGCGACGCCCTGGTTCCGGGCGGGGTCTGGGAGATGTCCTTCAAGCTGGGAACGGGCGAACGCCAGGCCGACGGCCGCCACTTCACCGACCTGGACGAGGCCGGCGCCCAGGCCCTGATCGCCGAGGTCGGGAGCCTGGAGACCCTCGACCTGACCCTTGGCCGGGACGTGCGCCCGGGCCGGGAAAATGAGGGCTGGGTCAACCTGCTCGTGCGCCGCGCGGGGTGAGGGGCGCTTGCGCCCTCTTTGGGCTTGGAGTGCGCGCCGTGAAATGACATAAGGTCGCCCGCTCGCCGCCAGCCCTGGCGGCGCTTACCTATTCAGCCGAGGCGGACCTGAAAGGCGCGAGACCGCGCCGTGTCCGGGAAATCCAAGAATGTCGATGCAGATCGTTGAGAAGTCTGGTGAAGGCCTGAGCAAGGTCTTTGGTGTGACCGTCCCCATGTCGGACCTGGCTGAGCGGATGGAAGCCAAGATCGCCGAGATCACGCCGACCCTCAACATCAAGGGTTTCCGGCCCGGCAAGGTGCCGCAGGCCCACGTCCGCAAGCTCTATGGCAAGGCCATCATGAGCGAAGTGGTGGAGCAGACCCTCAACGAGACCACCCAGAAGGTGCTTGAGGAAAACAAGCTGCGCCCCGCCGGCGACCCCGACCTGACGCCCAACGGCGACATGGCCGACGTCATCGAGGGCAAGGCCGACCTGGCCTATGACATCGCCATCGAGGTGATGCCCGAGTTCGAGCCCACCGATCTCACCAAGATCTCGCTCAAGCGTCCCGTCTATGAGCCCACCGAGGCCGAGGTGAACGAGGCCGTCGACGAACTGGCCAAGCAGAACCGCACCTATGAGCCCCGCACTGGCAAGTCGGTGAAGGCCAAGGACGGCGACATGGTGGTCATCGACTTCATCGGTCGCGTGGACGGCGTCGCCTTCGAGGGCGGCACGGGCGCCGACACTGAGCTGGTGCTGGGTTCGGGCAGCTTCATTCCGGGCTTCGAGGAACAACTGGTCGGCGCCAAGCCGGACGACAAGGTCATGGTCAAGGTGACCTTCCCGGCCGAGTATCAGGCCGCGAACCTGGCCGGCAAGGACGCCGAGTTCGAGACCACGGTCAAGGAAGTGAAGGCTCCGGTGGAGTCCAAGGCCGACGACAGCCTGGCCGAACGCCTGGGCGTCGAGAGCCTGGAAAAGCTGCGCGAGCTGCTGAAGACCAACCTCGAGAGCCAGTACGCCGGCGCCTCGCGCTTCAAGCTGAAGCGCGCCCTGCTGGACGTCCTCGACGAGAAGCACGACTTCCCCCTGCCGCCCAAGATGGTCGAGGCCGAGTTCGCCCAGATCTGGGGCCAGGTGCAGTCCGACAAGGAACGTGGGACCCTGCCCCCCGAGGACCTGGAAAAGACCGACGAGGTCCTGCAGACCGAATACCGCAAGATCGCCGAGCGCCGCGTGCGCCTGGGTCTGGTCCTGGCCGAGATCGGTCGCGTCAACAATGTCCAGGTCACCGACCAGGAACTGGGCGAGGCCATGCGCGCCGAAGCCATGCGCTACGGCCCGCAGGCCCAGCAGATCTTTGACTTCTTCCGTCAGAACCCCGCCGCCCAGGCCCAGCTCCGCGCCCCGATCTTCGAGGACAAGGTGGTCGACCTGATCGTCGAGCAGGCCAAGGTGAAGGATCAGAAGGTTTCCAAGGACGACCTCCTGAAGGAAGACGACATGCCGGCGGGTTACGGCGTCTAAACGGCCCAACCGGTTGAGATCCAGGGCGCCCTACGGGGCGCCCTTTTTCGTTTCGCCGCACAGGATCGGGCCGTGCGGACGGTCATCGGGGTGGCCTTCGCCAACTCTTAAGAGCTGCCGAGGCTATTGGTCACCTTGCGCAGGCCACCTCGGCACGCGATATCGGACGGGTACACGGCTCGCGTTCCAGAGTCGTTCACATCGAGAAGGGCTTCCTCCCAATGTTTGATCCGGCGACGACCGCCCTGAACCTTGTCCCGATGGTGGTCGAGCAGACCAGCCGCGGCGAGCGTGCTTTCGATATTTTCTCGCGCCTCCTGAAGGAGCGCGTGATCTTCCTGAACGGCCCCGTCGAGGACGGGATGTCGGCGCTGATCTGCGCCCAGCTGCTCTATCTTGAGGCCGAAAACCCCAAGAAGGAGATCCAGATGTACATCAACTCGCCGGGCGGCGTGGTGACCTCGGGTCTCGCGATCTACGACACCATGCAGTACATCAAGAGCCCCGTGGTCACGCTCTGCATGGGCATGGCCGCCTCCATGGGCTCCTTCCTGCTGATGGCGGGCGAGCCCGGTCATCGGATCAGCCTGCCCAACGCCCGCATCATGGT
>JAUSNJ010000051.1 GCA_030645355.1 Rhodoferax sp.
TTTGAAGCCGCTGGGACCGATGCGAAATTTTGCAATATCAACAACCTTGATCGCGTGTTCCAACAACTCAATAACGGCAGTATCCCAAAGTCTAGGGGTTGGCTGGCCATCCTCTCGATATTGCATAAATACGCATGGCTCATTGGTGTAAAAATTCGCAACGCCAATAGCTTGCCCACTTTGATGTGACAGGTTCATAAGTGTTTGAATCAGTGCGTCCGCTTGCGTCTTTAGTTCGTCCAACTCCCCCACCTGCTGTGGGCCTGTCCTAAGTTTCGAGCGTGACTTCTCAAATTTGGAAAGCTCATTTGCGGTATCTAGAATTTTCTCAATTGCCAGCCTAGAGAAACCCAAATCCTCACAGAATTTTTGTAATCCATCACGAGCATTTTTATTCACTTACACCCCTTCAGGTGCGGCCCTCATTGGGTGCCAACGCCAGGTCGGTGAAGGTGTCCGACTTTTCCCCCTTGCGGATCAGGCGCGGGGTAGGCGTGGCAAAACTGTTGCGACCTAAAGCAAACCCCATTCGGCCATGCTCAGGGCTTTGTCACCGCCAACAATCACGTGATCCAACACCCGCACATCCACCAGCGCAAGACTGTCCTTAAGGGTTCGCGTTAGGGTTTCGTCAGCACGGCTAGGCTGTACAACACCGGAGGGGTGATTGTGTGCCAACACCACGGCACTAGCCCGGTGCGCAAGCGCCGCCAACGCCACTTCACGCGGGTACACGCTGGTCTGCGTCAGAGTGCCTTGGAACATACGCTCAAACGCAATCATGCGGTTTAGGGGATCAAGGTACATGACACAAAAAACCTCGGCTGTCTCAGCACCAATGTGCAGACGTATGTACTGCTTAACCGCGTCAGGGTCTGCCATCACGACGCCAGGCTGGCGCAGACACCGCCCAACAATTTCCAGCGCCCTATCGATCACGCCACACTCACGCGCTGCCAGGTCGTGCCGGAATGACAACACGCCAGCGCCGTACATGGGCACGGCTTCGCGGGCCTTGGTTGTCCTGGTGCGCGTGCGTGGTGTAGCTTGGATTGAGGAAGTACCGGCCATGCTCAATCCCTCCCCAACGGGATAACGGTGCAATCCGGGGCCTTACTCTGGCTGGCCTGTTTACTTGGCCTTGCTACCGCGCTCGTGTAGATGGGTGTGTTAACCACTGCATCCAACATGCTGCGCACGGTACGCAATCGAATTTCAAGCTGCGACTGTTCGCGCAACAGCTCAAGACATTTTTGACGCCTGCTCACTGGTGTTTTTTTGAGGGTTGAATGCGCTCGTGCAAGTTCAAAGTTGTGGACAGTCGCTGATTTGCCCTTCGGTGTGCTGGCGCTTCGCTCGGTCACACCTTCGCCTGATTTGCTTTTCCTTGAACGTGTGCGTGGTGCCGGTGGTGGTGCGGTAGAGTTCATGTCAGCCATTTTGCAAGGTTCCTTTGCATTGTGGTCAGGGGCTGGCCAGTGTTGACGCACTGCCCGGCCCCGCCTTTTTGCCCTGGTTGAAACGCGCCAGGGCTTCGCGTGGTCATTCGCTGGCGCTGTCCTTGGTGGTCGCTAGGTACTTCGTGTGCAGGGCGGCAAGGTCTTGCATTGCACCCAGGTACGCGGCAACCCACAGCGGTATCGGCGTCTTTTCAGTCATCCAGTTGCTGGGGGTCGATTTGTTGACGCCCGTCTTGCGGCAAAAGTCTGCCTGTTTCCAGTGCAGGGCATCCAGCGCAGCGGCGAAAGCTTCAGGGGTCATGGTGCAGCATCCTTTTTGGTTGCAGAAATTATGACATTAATTCCGCAAATACGTACAATAAAACACCATACGTACGAATTACTTAACATAACGCCCGTTGTATAAAGTAGAGAAAATGAATAACTTTGTACGTATTTGCGGAAACATCAATGATTTCAACGGGTTACGCATGGGGCTGGGGTGCTTAAATTTTGTGCATCTGACAGAGGGCGCAAAACGTGAAAGTTATCCACAGTACGTTTTTGCCGTTGCCTGGTGACTGGTGGAGCACACGCACCGGCCACCAGCTCACGCGCCCAATTTTGCCCCTGTAAAACTGTGCCAGGGGAAGGCCACTTTGCGGCCATTTCCGGCAATGTGCGCAAGCATCCGAAGCGGTGCGAAGGGTCGAAAGCATGGGGGAAAGTGGGAAGGGGGACAAGGTAGATAGAGAGTTTGTCCCCTATCAGTCCCCTACTAGTCCCCTACACTGTCCCCTACAGTTTTTGCCTGTTTTCATTGGGGGATTCAATTTGTCCCCTGTGTCCCCTACAAAAACACACGCCCGGCCAAAAAATGCGCCGCTCGCTAGTGGTCACGCTGCCCGCTGGGGCATCTTCACCACGTTGCCAGCCTTGCGCCCATCAAGGTAATCAGCCCACCACTGCATCAGGCGTTCACGGTCTGCCAGGTAGGTGCTTCGGTGGTACGCCGCCCGGATTTCGTTTTGCTCTTTGTGGGCCAGCTGGCGTTCGATCACATCAGGATTCCACCCGCACTCATTGGCCACCGTGGAGAAAAGCGCCCGGAAGCCGTGGGCGGTTGCCGTGTATTTGTAGCCCATACGTGCCAGGGCCGAATTGAACGTGTTTTCGCTGAGAGGCTTGCTGCGATACACGGGGCTGGGGAACACCAGCGCACCGCCACCGCTCAGGGTCTGCATGGTGCGCAAGATCGCCACGGCTTGCGAGGACAGGGGCACCCGGTGCTCTGTGCGCATCTTCATGCGCTCGCCAGGAATGACCCACAGGGCCGCGTCAAGGTCAATTTCAGCCCACAAGGCCCCGCGTGTTTCGCCCGGGCGGGTTGCGGTCAAGATCATGAAGCGCAGCCCGTGCACGGTGTGGGGGTCGCCGTCATACGCTGCCAGCTTCGCCATGAATTCGGGCAACTCTTTGTCGGTCATCGCGGCCCGGTGTTGCACGGTGCGGGGCTTGAGTACTTCAGACGGCACAAGGTCAAGCATGGGGTTTGCCTCGATACGCTCGTGGATCACCGCCCACCGATACACCGCCTTGACCCGCTGCAACACGCGCCCGGCCTGGTCAGCAGCGCCCCGGGCCTCGATCTTTTTCACGGCCTCCATGATTTCGCCGGGCTTGATGGATGCCAGCGGGCGGGAGCCCAGCGGCTTGAAAATGTCGGCCTCCAGGGATGCACGGATGCGCCCCGCCGTTTCGGTGCCCCACCGCGCCGCCTGGTGCGACATCCAATCGCCCGCCACGGCCTCCAGGGTGTTGACGGATTCATGCACGGCCTTTGCCTTTTCGGTTCGGCGCAGCTCGCCGGGGTCGCCACCGTCTTTCAGCGCTTGCCGGGCTTTGGTCGCCAGCTCGCGGGCGTCTTTGAGGGTCACGCCAGGGTAGACCCCAAAGGCCAGGCGCTTTTCTTTACCGCCGTATCGGTACTTCATGCGCCAGTACCTACCCCCGCTGGGGCTGATTTCCAAGTACAGGCCGAAGCCGTCAGAGTGTTTGCCGGGCTTTGTCAGGTTGCGCAGTTGGGCGTCGGTCAGCTTCACGGGGGTATCCTTCACATTCTGGGGGCACATTTGGGGGCACATTTCGCCACCACAATACCAGAAGCTAGGATTCATGCGGGTTGCAGCCCGGTCTGCGTGTGCGGCCCCGGGCACCACAAATCAAGCCGGAAGGGTTCAAAACCTTCCGGCTTTTTCTTTTTTTCCCCTGAAATCCTGCTTTTTGCTTCAAATCACAGGACTTGCCACCCGCATTCTTTCCAATGCTGGCCGCGATCTTGATAAGCTACGGCCTGAGGGTAACGCTATGAAAACCACCTGCCGCTCCACGAGGCACAATCTTCGCGTGGGTTCCATGCTGGCTCTGGCACTGGTACTCACGGTCGCCGGGTGCGGGTCCATGTTACCCAAATCACAGTCCCAGTCGCCCACGTTTCAGAGTTTTGACCAGGCACGCCAGGCCATTGAGAGCCTGGTGCCGCGGCAGAGCAATCTGCACGCACTGTC
Organism: Rhodoferax sp.; assembly: GCA_030645355.1. Lineage (GTDB taxonomy): Bacteria > Pseudomonadota > Gammaproteobacteria > Burkholderiales > Burkholderiaceae_C > Allorhodoferax. The sequence goes on from JAUSNJ010000051.1 coordinate 4,007, forward strand.
AGAGATGGGTTTGACACCTGCCAAGCAGCCCAACACCCTGATCCTGACCCACGCCGATGTGGTGCGCCGAATGGTCAACGGCAGTGTGATGGGCAAAGAAGACCTTGATCCTGGAATTGTGACCTGCATCAACGCCCGGGACGCCTGCCGGGGCTGGGAGTTCAATGTGGCCCGCATTTCCAAGGCGCGCACCGGCAGCTTTCTGACCGATTTTTTCAACTTCAAGCGCCGAACAGAGACTACAGGGTGGCGCTTCAACGCGCTGGTCCTGTTGGTCGACGACGTGGTCGTTTACCGGGGCTGGGGCGGCCAGCCCGTCATCAATGAGGTCGAGGTCAATACCAACCCGCTGGGACCGCTGCAGGATATGGGCCCTTCCGTCATTACCAGCGGTCACTAGCCCGCCATCGGCCCATCCGCAAGGCTCAACGGGTCTTGAGAAAACGTGCCAGTTGCTTGCCGGCTTCGTCCGTCAGAACCAGCTGGTCACGCTCCACCCGTGCTTTCCGGGTGAGTTCCAGTGCCTTGAAGAACAGGTCTTCCTGCGATCCCGGCATGCTCAGGCAGGCCCGTCCGGTGGATGCCAGGGCACCCAAACGCAAGCCGCCCTGCGCCACCACCACCGGTGCGGTAAAACCATTGCACCCGCCAGTACCCGCCAGCTTGTCTGCGCTGACCCAGCGCAGCTTCGGCTTGGGGTTTGTGACCTCGGCCACACCATCAATGGCAAACGCCACCCACTCGGTGCCCGCTAGCGAGGCAGGCGTTGGTGCCACTGTCGTTGGCGACGCGACGGGTGTTGGAACTGCGCAAGCACTCAACAGCGCGGCCAGCAACAAGGAGCAAACCGTCACATGCGGGCGATTGGGAAACATACGATAGCTCCTTGAAACAGACCTCAGTCAAAGAATCGGGCATTCGCCCACAGGGCGCCCGCTGCGTCCTTGGCCGACAGCTTGGGAGCCTCGCCAAGATCCGGCCATGTGATGTTCAGAAACGGATCATTCCACGCGATGCACTGCTCGTGCTCCGGCGCATAGTAGTCGGTTGTTTTGTACAGAAACTCGGCCGTCTCTGACAGCACGACAAACCCGTGCGCAAAACCGGCCGGAACCCAGAACTGGGCCTTGTTCTGTTCGGACAGGATCGCCCCCACCCATTGGCCGAAGGTGTGGGATGAACGGCGCAAATCCACCGCCACATCAAAAACCTCACCCGAAACCACGCGAACCAGCTTGCCCTGGGGCTGCTGAATCTGGTAGTGCAAACCCCGCAACACACCGTGTGCCGACTTGGAATGGTTGTCCTGCACAAACTGGGCCTCGACCCCAGTGGCTTGCACAAAGGCGCGCTGGTTGAAGCTCTCGAAAAAGAAACCCCGCGCGTCTCCAAACACGCGTGGCTCGATCAGCATCACGTCCGGTATGGCGGTACGCGTGACTTTCATGGGTGCTTCCCTTCCTTCAATAGACCCAGCAAGTACTGGCCATAGCCATTCTTGGCCAACGGTTGCGCCAGCTTTTCCAGCTGCTCGCTACCAATAAAGCCATTGCGCCAGACGATTTCTTCTATACACGCAATCTTGAGACCCTGACGCCGTTCCAGCGTGGCAATGAATTGCCCCGCCTCCAGCAGGCTGTCGTGGGTGCCGGTGTCCAGCCAGGCGTAGCCGCGCTGCATGATTTGCACACTGAGCTGCCCCAGGTCCAGGTAGGCCTGGTTAACGGCGGTGATCTCCAGTTCGCCCCGGGCACTGGGCTTGACCGCCTTTGCAATGTCGACCACCTGGTTGTCATAAAAATACAGCCCGGTCACTGCATAGTGGCTCTGGGGTTTGGCCGGCTTTTCTTCAATGCTGCGCGCCTTGCCTGCAGCATCAAACGCCACCACACCGTAACGTTCGGGGTCATGGACGTGGTAGGCAAAAACGGTCGCCCCCTGCGGCTGCACATCGGCGTTGCGCAACAGAATTTGCAGGTCGTGCCCGTAGAAGATGTTGTCACCCAGGACCAGGGCACTGTCGTTGTTGCCAATGAATTGGTCGCCAATGATAAAGGCCTGCGCCAGTCCGTCCGGGCTGGGCTGCACCGCGTATTGCAGGTTGATGCCCCACTGACTGCCGTCACCCAGCAGTTGCACAAAACGGGGCGTGTCCTGCGGCGTGCTGATGATCAGGATGTCGCGGATACCGGCCAGCAGCAGGGTGCTCAGTGGGTAGTAGATCATCGGCTTGTCATACACCGGCAACAGCTGTTTGCTCATGGCCAGCGTAGCGGGGTGCAGGCGGGTGCCAGAGCCTCCGGCCAGGATGATGCCCTTGCGGGAAACGGAAGCGGTTTTATTGGTTGCGGCCATAGTCAATCTCGTTCAACATGCGGTTCACGCCAGCCTGCCAGGCTGGCAAAGTCAACCCAAAGGTGGTTTGTAGCTTGGTGGTGTCCAGGCGCGAATTGTGGGGGCGTCGGGCCGGCGTGGGAAAAGCCGACGTGGGCACTGCCTTGATCTCTTTCGCTACTATTTTTATAGCGGGTTGCGCACGTTCCGCGAGGGCTATCACGTGTTTTGCATATTCATACCAGCTGGTGCAGCCACCCGCAACCAGGTGGTAGATGCCAGCCAGCGCCGTATCACCACCCGCTGAATCGGGCTTGACCTGGCGTATCGCATGGGCTGTCACATCCGCGATCAAATCGGCACCCGTTGGCGCCCCCAACTGGTCGTCAATGACTTGCAGCGTCTCACGCTCCTTGGCCAGACGCAGCATGGTCTTGGCGAAGTTGCCGCCCCGCGCGGCATAGACCCAACTGGTCCTGAAGATCAGGTGGCGCTGACAACGCATGACGGCCTGCTCACCTTCGAGCTTGGTCTGTCCATACACGCTGAGCGGCCCGGTAGCATCGTCCTCTTTCCAGGGCTGGCCACCGCTGCCGTCAAACACGTAGTCGGTGCTGTAGTGAATCAACCAGGCTCCCAGCTTTTGTGCTTCATCGGCCAACACGCCGGGCGCCTGCGCATTCAGCAAGCGGGCGAAATCGGGTTCGCTCTCCGCCTTGTCGACGGCCGTGTGGGCGGCCGCATTGACGATGACGTCGGGGCGAACCGTGCGCACGGTCTCGGCCAGCGTGTCCAACTGCGTGAAATCACCACTGAGGCCGCCAGGATTGGTGGCACGGTCCAAGCCCATGACAACCAGCTCACCCAGCGGGGCCAGGCTGCGCTGCAACTCCCAGCCGACCTGGCCATCGGTGCCCAACAATAGAATTTTCATGCTACGGCTGCGGCGTTGCCGTATTGCGTTTGCACCCAGTCGCGGTAGCCACCACTCTGCACATTGGCCACCCAATCCTGGTTGGACAAGTACCAGGCCACGGTCTTGGCAATGCCGGTTTCAAAAGACTCTGCGGGCTTCCAGCCCAGTTCACGTTCGATCTTGCGGGCATCGATGGCATAGCGTCGGTCGTGACCGGGGCGGTCGGTCACAAAGGCAATCTGATCCTGGTAGGGCTTTCCATCGGCACGCGGTTTCAGGTTGTCCAGCAAACCGCAAATGGTGCGCACGATGTCCAGGTTGGCCTTTTCGTTCCAGCCGCCCACGTTGTAGGTGTCACCGGGTTTGCCGGCCTCCAGCACCCGGCGGATGGCGCTGCAATGGTCCTTGACATAGAGCCAGTCACGGATCTGCTGGCCGTCGCCATAGACCGGCAAGGTCTTGCCGGCCAGGGCGTTGACGATGACCAAAGGGATCAGCTTTTCGGGGAAGTGGTAGGGGCCGTAGTTGTTGGAGCAATTGGTCGTCAGCACTGGCAAACCATAGGTGTGGTGCCAGGCGCGCACCAAATGGTCGCTGGCGGCCTTGCTGGCGCTGTAGGGGCTGTTGGGTTCGTAGGTGTGGGACTCGGTAAAGGCCGGGTCGCCCTTGTGCAGCGAGCCATACACCTCGTCCGTGGACACGTGCAGGAAGCGAAAATCGGTCTTGGCAGGTACAGCCAGTGCGCCCCAGTAGCTGCGCACCGATTCCAGCAACTGGTAGGTGCCCACGATGTTGTTCTGCACAAATTCGCCCGGGCCATGGATGGAGCGGTCCACATGGGATTCGGCGGCAAAGTTGACGACAGCGCGAATCTGGTGCCGTGCCAATAGTTCGGGGACCAGGGCCGCATCGCCAATATCGCCTCTGACAAAAATATGGTGGGGGTTGTCTTTGAGGCTGGCCAGATTTTGCAGATTGCCGGCGTAGCTGAGCTTGTCCAGGTTGACGACCGTCTCATCCGACTGAGCCAGCCAGTCCAGCACGTAGTTGGAGCCAATAAATCCGGCGCCGCCGGTCACGAGAATGGTCATGGGGTTGGGTTCCCTGAGTTGATGCTGAATGATACCTGCCGGTGATTTTCGCAGACAATTGCGCCTCCATTGCCCGCCCCCACGCCCCATGCAGCCCAGCCCCAATCAACTCCCTCACCGCAGTCAGACTCCACCATTGTTCTGGTGGATTTTGGGTGGGTCAGTGGTGCTGGCACTGCTACCCACGGTGTGGACGGCCCTGGATCTGCGCGCTGCGGCCTTGTTTCTGGGACCACAGGCGCATACGGAGGTGGCAAGCTGGTGGTGGGTGGAACTGATCAACCTGTACATCCCCGCGGTTTTCCGGGTCTTCGTAATGCTGGCACTGGCCGGCTGGATCTGGGCCAGCGCACGCGTCAACGGCAAACCGTGGCGCGTAGCACTTGCCTTCTGGGTCCTGGCAGGGGCGCTGGGGCCGGGTCTCCTGGTCAATAGCGGATTCAAGGACAACTGGCAGCGCGCCCGCCCCTACCAGGTCGAGAACTTCGGCGGAGCACAGCAATTCACCCGCGCTGCGGTCATGACAGACCAGTGCAACAACAACTGCTCCTTTGTCAGCGGCCACGTGGCGTGTGGCTTCTTTCTTGCATCCGTCATGCTGGTCCATCGACGCCGCCGCGTGGCCTGGGGCATCGCCGGGGTCGCATCGGGCCTGACCATTGGATTCGCCAGGATGGCGGATGGCGCGCATTGGCTCAGCGATGTGTTGTGGGCCAGCCCCATCACGTTGGCCTGCAGTTGGCTGGTCTGGAAACTGCTGTTGCGCCTCTACCCCGAATAGCATGCAATCTGCGTAGAATCTTCCGCAGATCGATGTGCGTTTTGACCACAGCAGGAATTGCCCAATGGATTTGATTTTTGCCGACGAAGAATCTCCGTCACCTGACAATCAAAAAAAGGCCTGCAAAAAGCCTTGGTGCATCCTGCTGGTGGACGACGATGCAGAAGTTCACGCGGTGACACGTCTTGCGCTCAAGGGCTTCGAATTTCAGGGAAGCGAGCTGGAATTGCTCAGCGCACACTCCGGCGAGGCAGGTCGCGAGATTTTCCACAACCGGGATGACATTGCCCTGGCCATTGTCGACGTGGTGATGGAAACCGACCATGCAGGCCTGGATTTGGTCCACTACGTGCGCAACACGCTGGAAAACCACCGCACACGCCTGGTCATGCGCACCGGCCAGCCCGGCCAGGCGCCAGAAGACCGTGTCATACGGGAATACGACATTGACGACTACAAGGAAAAAACCGACCTGACGATCCAGAAGCTGCGCACGCTGCTGTACAGCAAGCTGCGCGCCTACCGCGACTTGTGCGTCATCGAGTGCCAGCGCGACGGACTGGCCCGCGTGCTGGGTGCCACCGCCATGGTGCAAAACGCGCAATCCCTCACTGTGTTTGCCACCGCGGTGCTGGATCAGCTGACCTCTCTGTTGCACCTGGACAAATCCGCGTTGTATTGCATCGTCTTGCCCCATACCGTCAATGGCAAGCATGAAACCAAGACCATTGCCGCTACCGGCGACTTCGTCCAATACAGCACTGACCGGGGTTGCACCGACCTTCCCGAAATTGTCTCGTCGCGCTTCAAGGAGGTTCTCGCCAAGAAGGGCCCCCAACACTTTGAAGATGCCTACGTGCTGTACAGCGCTGCCAAGAACGGTGGCGCCAACCTGCTCTATCTGAAGCACGCCAGCGAATTGGGCAAGATGGACCGCCAGTTGCTGGAGATCTACACCCAAAGCGTCGCCATCACATTTGACAACATCAATCTGCAGGAAGACCTGCGGGATACACAAAAGGAGCTGGTCTATACCCTGGCAGACGCAGTGGAGGCTCGCACCGAGAAGACCGGAGCCCACGTCAAGCGCGTTGCCATGGCCTGCGAGATGTTGGCCCGTTTGTATGGGCTTCCGGAGTCAGAGGTGTCGCTGCTGAAGAATGCGTCTCCCTTGCATGACATCGGCAAGGTCGCCATTCCGGATGCAATATTGCACAAGCCGGGAAAATTGACTGCTGACGAATGGAAATTGATGCAGCAACACGCCCAGTTCGGGCTGGAGATCCTGCAACGCTCCCACCGGCCATTGATGAAACTGGGTGCAGAAATCGCGATGTCCCACCATGAACGGTGGGACGGTAGCGGCTACCCCAGTGGATTGTCCGGGACGGCCATTCCGATATCCGGCCGCATCACGGCTCTGGCTGACGTGTTTGACTCGCTGGGATCACGCTTGAGCTACAAGGAGCCATGGTCGCAGGAGATGGTGGTCAACGCCATGCGGGAAGGCCGGGGGGTGCAGTTTGAGCCGGCACTGGTTGACTTGCTGCTGGACAACCTGGCCAGCTTCAATGCGCTGCGCCAGCAATTTCCCGACGAATGCACCGACGCAGCGCCGAGTGGCGACTGAAGTTACACCAATCCGCTGACCACGGTGGGATGCCGCAACGCCAGGCGCAACTCCTGCTTCATGCGGGTGTTCACCATGCGCCGGGACTCATTCATGAAGCTCAGCAGCATCAAAGGCAGGTGTGCCGATGCGCCCTCACGGGCAATGCGCGGCGGCCGGGCCAAGCCATACAGATCGGCGGCCAAGTCAAAATAATCGCCCATTTTCAGGTCGCTATCGTCATTGACGTTGTAAACCCGTTGCCGGGCGCCATGCCACAGTGCCCGGCAGCACGCACGCGCCAGGTCATCCGCATGGATGTGGTTGGTGTATACATCGTCCGAGGCCTGCAATACCGGAGTACCTTTCAACAAACGGGCGCGGGGCGTGCCGCCTTCGCGGTCCGCCGCATAAATGCCCGGTATGCGCAGAATGCTGATCCGTACGCCAGCCGCCAGCCCCAGAAAGCGCATCTGGGCTTCCGCATGGACACGCCTTTGGGCGCGCGGCGTGTCAGCATGGGCCGACCGGGTTTCAGCAACCCATGCCCCGACGCAGTCCCCGTAGACGCCACTGGTGGAGCCGTATACAACGCTGATCGGCTTTTGCCGCAGACGCAATACTCGCGCAAGTGCCTGCGTGCGCAGATCGCTCCAGCCCTCCGATGGCGGTGGCGCGAGGTGCACCACCCGGGTGGCGATGCCGGCCAGCCTGCGCAAGCTTGCACTGCTGTCCAGATCACCCTGCAGCGGCATCAGCCCTTTGGCCCGCAGTTCCACCACCCGCTCAGGCTGCGACGTCAGCGCCAACAGGCGCACCCGGCCGCGCAGTTGGCCTGCCACGCGCAGGCCAACGTCGCCACAACCGACAATGAGGACGCGTTCGCGTCGAAACCGCGCCGGCAAGGCACCAAGAGAGGGCTGGTTTGAAGGCAAAATCGCTGATCCGTTCCTATAGAAGAGTTCCGAGGATACCTACAAGATGACCCCAAGCAATCCAGACACCACACTTTCTTCAGTCGTGGTGCAACCCAGCGGCCGTACATTCGGCGTGGCGACCGGCGAAGCGGTGTTGGCCGCGGGCATACGCCAGGGTATCGGCCTGCCCTATGGCTGCAAGGATGGAGCCTGCGGATCCTGCAAATGCAAGCTCCTCGCCGGCACGGTGACACACGGCCCGCACCAGCAGAAGGCCCTGAGCCTGGAAGAAGAAGCGGCCGGTTTTGTGTTGACCTGCTGCGCGCACGCGCAATCCGACCTGGTGCTGGAATCCCGTCAAGTCACCGAAGTGGGCGCCCTGCCCATCAAGAAGATGCCGACCCGGGTGATTTCGCTGGTCAAGAAATCCGACGACGTGATGGTGCTGCAATTGCAGTTGCCGGCCAATGACAGCTTTGCCTACCGTGCCGGCCAGTATGTGGAATTCATACTGCGGGACGGCGCGCGGCGCAGCTATTCCATGGCCAGCGCCCCCAATCTGGGTCCCAGTATGGAGTTGCATATCCGCCATATGCCCGGAGGCAAGTTCACCGACCAGGTTTTTGGTGCAATGAAAGAGAAAGACATCCTGCGCGTTGAGGGTCCGTTTGGATCGTTTTTCTTGCGGGAAGACTCCATCAAACCCATCATCCTGCTGGCCTCTGGCACGGGCTTTGCACCCATCAAGGCCCTGATTGAACATATGCAGCACCTGGGAACGGACCGCAGTGTCACCCTGTACTGGGGCGGTCGCCGGCCCGGCGATTTGTACATGCAAGAGTGGGTCACGGAGCAACTGCAGACCATGCCGACGCTGCGCTATGTCCCGGTCGTGTCGGACGCCACCGCCGAAGACCATTGGCAGGGCCGAACCGGTTTTGTGCACCGTGCCGTGATGCAGGACTTTCCCGATCTCAGCGGCCACCAGGTGTATGCCTGCGGGGCGCCTATCGTCATCGAATCGGCCCGCAAGGATTTTTCCGCACTGGCCCAGTTGCCGACTGAAGAGTTCTTTGCTGACTCATTCACGTCCGAGGCCGACAAAATTCACACATAAAAAAAAGCCACCGCACCGGTGGCTTTCCCGTTTGGCGATGTGGCCTATTCGCCCAGATAGGCCGCCCGCACGCGGGGGTCGGTCAACATCTGCGCGGCATCGCCCGACATCGTGACAATGCCGGACTCCATCACATAGCCCCGATTGGCAATGCCCAGGGCGCGGCTGGCGTTCTGTTCCACCAGCAACACCGTGACGCCCTGCGCATAGACATCCTTCACCACTTCGAAGATCTTGTCCACCATGATGGGGGACAAGCCCATGGACGGCTCATCGAGCAGCAGCACCTTGGGGCGGCTCATCAGTGCACGGCCCATGGCAAGCATTTGCTGCTCGCCACCCGACATGGTGCCTGCCAGCTGGTCCTTGCGCTCACGTAGGCGGGGGAAGATGGTGAACATCTTTTCCATGTCGGCGGCAATGCCGTCTTTGTCATTGCGGATGTAGGCACCCATCTGCAGGTTTTCGATGATGGTCATGCGGGTGAACACCCCGCGACCTTCCGGCACCATCGCCAAGCCCTGCTTGACCAGATCCCAGGGGCCCTGGCCGCGAATGCTCTTGCCCAGGTACTCGATATCGCCGGCGTTGATGGGCAGCGTGCCCGTGATGGCCTTCATGGTCGTCGTTTTGCCCGCACCATTGGAGCCAATCAAGGACACCAGTTCGCCTTCGTGCACTTCAAAATCCACGCCCTTGACGGCCTGAATGCCGCCGTAGGAAACCTTCAAGCCCGTAACTTTGAGCAAAGTCTTTGTTGTCATTGTCTTGTTCTCCTGAAGCCGCCTAGTGGCCGCTGGTGCCCAGATACGCTTCAATCACTTTTTCATTCTTCTGCACGTCCGCAGGAGTGCCTTCGGCAATTTGCTTGCCGTAGTCCAGCACGGTGACGCGATCACACAGCCCCATCACCAGTTTCACGTCATGCTCAATCAGCAAAATAGTGCGGTTGTCTTTGCGGATGCGGTCGATCAACTCGCGCAGCATCACCTTCTCGGTCGCATTCATGCCGGCGGCAGGCTCGTCCAGGGCGATCAACTGGGGATCGGTGGCGAGTGCACGGGCAATCTCCAGACGACGCTGGTCGCCATAGCTCAGGGTGCGGGCCTTGTAGTCCGCAAACTTGCCGATGCCAACGTAGTCCAGCAATTCCTGCGAGCGCTTGGCAATCGCAGCCTCTTCGGCCTTGAAGCCAGCGGTACGAAAAACCGCCCCCATCAAACCCGAATGTGTGCGGATATGCCGTCCGACCATCACATTCTCCAGCGCGGTCATTTCGGCAAACAAGCGAATATTCTGGAACGTGCGGGCAATACCGGCCTTGGCCACGGTGTGCACGGCCGTAGGTTGGTAGGTCTTGCCAGCCAGCTCAAAGCTGCCACTGTCTGGTGTGTACAGGCCGGTCAACACATTGAAAAATGTGGTCTTGCCAGCTCCGTTGGGGCCAATCAGTCCGTAAACCTGGCCACGCTCGATCTTGATGCCTACATCGCTGAGAGCCTGCAGGCCACCAAATCGCTTGGAAACGCCGGAGACGTTGAGTACTGTGTCTGTCATTTTGGTAATTCCGTTCAGCTCTTCACGTTCTGCAGGGACTTGCCATGTTCAGGCGATGGCCACAACCCGCGGGGGCGTGCCAACATGACGATGATCATGGCCAGCGCAGTCAGTAACTGGCGCAGGATGGAGGCATCCAGGCGGCCGCCCGACATCTCCTGCAACGGACCCGCCACATAACGCAGCACCTCGGGCAAACCCGACAACAACACGGCACCCAAAATGACGCCAGGCAAATGACCCACACCACCTAACACAACCATCGCGACAATCATCACGGATTCCATCAAGCTAAAAGACTCGGGGGAGATGAAGCGCTGAAAGGCGGCGAACATGGCACCCGACACACCACCAAAGGTCGCGCCCATACCGAAAGCCAATAGTTTCAGGTTGCGGGTGTTGATACCCATGGCCTTGGCTGCAATTTCGTCCTCACGAATTGCCATCCAGGCGCGGCCGACGCGTGACAACTCCAGGCGGTGACAAATCACGACGCTGATCACAACCAAAGCGAGGAAGAGGTAGTAATACAGCGAAACTGACGAAACTTCAAAACCAAGTACCGACAGCTTCTTGCCCAAGTCGATACCAAAGAAATGCAGGGAGTCGATACCGAGAAGCCCCTTCGGACCGTTGGTGATGTTGACCGGGTGATCCAGGTTGTTCATGAACACGCGGATGATTTCACCAAAACCCAGCGTCACGATAGCAAGGTAATCACCCCGTAGGCGCAGGGTTGGGGCGCCCAAAAGCACGCCAAACAAGCCCGCAATCCCGGCGGCCACCGGCAAAATGACCCACAGCGACATGTGCAGGCCGTCTGGAAACATCGCTGCCAAGGCTGGGAAGGTCTCGGTCAGATGAGGTGAAGCCATCAGGCCATAGGTATAGGCGCCAATGGCGAAGAAGGCGACATACCCCAGATCAAGCAGACCCGCGTAACCCACCACGATGTTGAGGCCCAACGACAGCAGCACAAACAGCAAGGCCATATCGAGGATACGCACCCATGCGTCACCAAAGCCTTGCAGCATCAGCGGCAGTATCAGCAAACCAACGGCGGCGGCCAGGAATACCAGAATTTTTTGTTGTTGTTTCATGTGAATGTGCTCCTCAAGCCCGGTCCGCCACACGTTCACCCAGCAAGCCGGAAGGTCGCAAGGTCAACACAATAATCAGAACGATGAACGCAAAAATATCGGAATAGTGGCTGCCAAGAACACCACCCGTCAGGGCGCCGATGTAGCCCGCTCCAATTGATTCAATCAGCCCCAGCAAGATGGCCCCCACAACGGCACCACCCAGGTTGCCGATGCCTCCAAACACTGCGGCGGTGAACGCCTTCAAACCGGGCAGAAAGCCCATGGCATGCTGGGCCGTACCGTAATTGGATGCGTACATGACGCCAGCAATGGCCGCCAGAACGGCGCCAATGACAAAGGTGGCAGAGATGACCACATCAGGCTTGACACCCATTAATGCTGCAACACGTGGGTTCTCGGACGTGGCGCGCATGGCTCGGCCCAATTTGGTGTAGTTCACCAGCCACATCAAAACCGCCAGAGACACAGCGGTAAAGCCCAAAATCATCACCTGTGTGGGCGAAATGACCGCGCCACCGATTTCAATGGGCGTGTTGGACAACAGCGTGGGGTACGACTTGAAGTTGGGCTTCCAGATGATCATCGCCAGCGTTTGCAGCAGGATGGACATGCCCATCGCAGTCAACATGGGGGCCAGCTTGGGGCTGTTGCGCAAGGGGCGGTAGGCCACCTTTTCGATGGTGAAATTGAGCACCGCTGCAACCACGCACGAAATGATGAGCGCAACGATCAGGATGATGTAGCCGGGTGTGCCAGGCATGGATTCCTGCATCATGCCGATGATGGTCCAACTGGTCAGCGCGCCCACCATCATGACTTCGCCATGGGCAAAGTTGATCAGGTTAATGATGCCGTACACCATGGTGTAGCCCAGTGCAATGAGCGCATACATGCTACCCAACACCAGACCGTTGATGATCTGCTGCAACAAAATATCCATAGAAATTCTCCGAATTTTGGCTGGCGCCCAGGTCACCAATATTTAGGGCAGCAATTTGACGATGTGTGGGACGCCTTGTGGGCAACACCAGCTCTCAAGCAAAAAGCCTGCCATGTAGGGTGGTACGACAGGCAAGTGGGAGGATTGTAGCCACGGGCCTGCGCCAATCGTTGGGCCAATCCCTTGGGTTTACCCCTAGCGACAGGGGTGCATCAGTCGAAGCAGCGGGAAGTAAGCGCAGCTAATACTCGGGGCTCCAATAGTCCTGACCGGCTAGACGGGATCGCCATAATCCCCACCGGTCTTTGCAGCGTTCTGCGCCTTCAACTGTCTCAATTTCTCGGCGATGCGGATTTCAAGTCCCCGCTCCACCGGCCGGTAGAAGTCCGGCGCAGGCATGCCGTCCGGAAAATAGCTTTCGCCCGCCGCAAATCCGCCCTCTTCATCGTGTGCATAGCGGTAGCCCTTGCCGTAGTCGAGAGACTTCATCAGCTTGGTCGGCGCATTGCGCAAATGCAGGGGCACCGGCCGCGAACCATCCTGCTTGACGAGGGCCCTGGCCTCCTTGAACGCCTTGTAGACCGCATTCGATTTGGGCGCAACCGCCAGATACACCACACACTGCGCCAGCGCCAACTCGCCCTCGGGCGTGCCCAAACGCTCATAGACCTCCGCCGCATCCAGCGCCATGCGCAACGCCCGGGGGTCGGCCAGGCCGATATCCTCACTGGCCATACGCACCAGCCGCCGGGCCATGTAGCGCGGATCGGCACCACCATCGAGCATGCGCACCAGCCAGTACAGCGACGCGTCCGGGTCTGATCCCCGCACCGACTTATGCAGGGCGCTTATGGAGTCATAGAACTGCTCACCACCCTTGTCGTAGCGCCGCATGCGCTCGCCCAGCACCTTGACCAGCCAGACGTCGGTGACCTGTTGCAGACGCTGCTGCCGGGCCGCCACGGCCAAGGTCTCCAGCGTGTTCAACAGGCGCCGGGCGTCACCATCGGCGTAGGCCACCAGACGCTCAACCGCTATATCTTCAATAGCAGGAAGTTCAGCATTGACGAGGGCTATCGCCACAATCTTCTTGAGATCTTCAGCCGAGAGGGGCTGCAAGACGTACACTGCGGCTCGCGACAGCAGCGCCGAGTTGACCTCAAACGACGGGTTCTCGGTGGTGGCCCCAATGAAGGTGAACAAGCCGCTCTCCACATGCGACAAGAACGCATCCTGCTGGCTTTTGTTGAAACGATGGACCTCATCCACAAACACTATCGTCCGGCGGCCATTGCCCAACGCAACCTGCGCCTGCTCCACCGCCTCCCGGATGTCCTTGACGCCGCCGAGTACTGCGCTGATGGCAATGAACTGGGCGTCAAACGCGTCGGCCATCAGCCGCGCGATCGTCGTCTTGCCAACGCCAGGTGGCCCCCACAAAATGCAGCTGTGGGGTTGGCCAGACTCAAATGCCAGGCGTAGCGCCATGCCATCCCCCAGCATATGTTGCTGGCCAATGACTTCCCCCAGATTCTTGGGGCGCAGGCGTTCGGCAAGGGGTGCGGTGGGGGCGGGACGGGAGTGGTTCACAACGGTGCAACAAATGGGCGAACCCCAGTTTAAACGTCGGGACCCTGTTTCAGGGGCCAGACCCTAACCGATCAAGGACTTGATCTAAGGCAAAAAATTCCGGCGCTAGCCGTCCTACATTGGAATCGGATTTCTAAAAAACCAACCCAACTTGCGGAGACACTATGCCGACACCTTTGATGATGAATTCAATTGACGCTGCCGTGGACCACGTGCTGGACGTGACACCGGGCGACATCGTTCTCGGTATTCCCCTGGGCGTTGGCAAGCCCAACCCTTTCGTGAACGCGCTGTACCACCGCATCAAGGCCAACCCGGCTCGCAAACTCAAGATCATCACCGCGCTGTCACTGGAAAAACCGGTGGGCAAGAGCGAACTGGAACAGCACTTTCTGGCACCCCTGGTCGAGCGCGTGTTTGAGGACTACCCCGACCTGGAATACGTCAAGGATCTGCGTGGTGCCGGCCTACCGCCCAACATCGAGGTGTGCGAAGTCTTCATGAAGACCGGTGACTATCTCGGCAACGAGGTCGCCCAGCAAAGCTACATGTCCACCAACTACACGCACATTGCCCGGGACATGGAGTCGCAGGGAATGAATGTCATGGCCCAGGCGGTTGCCGCCAGGGAAGGCGAGAGCGGACTGCGCCTGAGTCTCTCCAGCAATCCGGACGTGGTCATGGAGGTGATGGAGAAGTTTCGCGCGTCGGGCCACCAGATCACGGCAGTGGGCGTGGTCAACCAGAGGATGCCCTTCATGCCCAACACGGCCGAGGTGAAGCCGGACTTCTTTGACGTGGTGGTCACCGATCCCGCGGGGACCCATGCCGTCTTCGCCCCGCCCAACAACAAAGTCAGCCTGGCTGACTACGCCATTGGCCTGCACGCATCCAGCCTCGTGGCCGATGGCGGCACGCTGCAGATCGGCATCGGATCCTTGGGCGACGCCATCGGTCAGGCCTTGATCGTGCGTGATCGGCATAGCGCGGAATACCGCCGCATCCTGGAGTCGCTGTGCCCCGACGGACTGGCTGGGCGCGAGCTGGGCCGTTTCGACAAAGGCCTTTATGGCTGCTCCGAAATGTTTGTCAACGGATTCCTCAAGCTGATCGAGGCCGGCATCATCCGCCGCGAGGTGTTCAGCGACGTGGTGCTGCAGCAGTTGCTTAACCGTGGAGTCATCGCGGACGAAACGGTCACGCCGCAAACCCTGCGTGCGCTGGTGGACGCCGGTCGCGTGCGCATGCCCATCGCGGCCGAAGACCTGGCTTACCTGCAACGTTTTGGCGTGCTGCGCCCGGACGTGACGCTGGTCGGCGAATTCCTGGTGCTCGACGGACAACGCTGCAGCGCCAATCTGCACGAGGAAGATGCCTTCGATTGCGTCTGCCAGAACATGCTGGGTTCGCGGCTGCTGGGTGGCATCGCCATGACCGGTGGCTTCTTCCTCGGGCCCCGCGACTTTTATGAGCGCCTGCGCACTATGCCTCCGCAGGAACTGGCCAAAATCGACATGACACGCATCGACTTCATCAACCAGCTCTACGGGCAGGAAGACCTCAAACGGGCACAGCGCCGCAAGGCGCGCTTCATGAACACCACGATGATCGTCACGCTGCTGGGTGCGGCCGCCAGCGATGCACTGGAGTCCGGCCAGGTGGTCAGCGGGGTTGGCGGGCAATACAACTTTGTCGCCATGTCGCACGCGCTGCCCGATGCGCGCCTGATCATGATGCTGCGCGCCACGCACGACAACAAGGCCGGGCTCAAGAGCAGCATTGTGTGGAACTATGGCCATGTCACCATACCCCGGCACTTGCGCGACACCGTCATCACCGAATACGGCGTAGCCGAGTTGCGCGGACAGTCCGACAGCGAAGTCATCAAGCGCCTGATTGCCGTGGCCGACTCCCGCTTCCAGGACGAATTGGTCAAGCAGGCCAAGGCGCACGGAAAACTGGATGCCCACTACCAGGTGCCGCAGCGTTACCGCAACAACCTGCCCCAGGCGCTGGAAGACAAGCTGCATCCCTGGGCCGAGGCCAAGCTGCTCCCCGACTTCCCGTTTGGTACCGATCTGACGGACGACGAGTTGAAGATCGTCCGTGCACTCAAGAAACTCAAACACGCCAGCCAGCACCCATCGGAGTTGCTGTCACTGGCATTCAAGAGCTTCTGGGAAGCCAAGGAAATGCCACAGGCCTACCTGGAGCGCCTGGGTCTGGCCGACGCCCACAGCTTCAAGGACACCGTCTTGCGCCGGCTGTTGGCGGGCAACCTGTAGGGTGATCGGCGTCACACGCGGTGGCCATCTGTTAAAAGGATGGCGATCCCACCACGTTTTACGCCGCTCCATGCCTGCAATCCCCATCGCTTTCGGTTCCGACAACACTGCCACGCAACCTGCCGGGCTGCATTGGACCGACTCCGGGCAAGCTTGCTCGGCGCTGTGGCGCTCCGAGCGCGCCGCGCCGCCGCCCAGGAAAGTAGTGGTGGCCGATGACACCATCACCGCGGACGCCGCCTACCGCCTGGCCTGCGAGGGCACGGCCCTCCTCTGGCAAGGCGATTTTCAAAACGCCCGTCAGCTGCTGCAAGCCATGGCACGCCGCGTCGACCAACCCGCCAAACGCACCCACCGCAAGCAAACCGCCAAGGTGGCAATCGCGGCGCAGACTCCATCGACGGACCCCTCGCAAAGCGCCTTCAACTTGCACCGCCAGGCCCAGGCGCAGCGGGCGCGGGTCCTTGGCATGGTGCTCATACCCTTCAACCCCGACTTTGGCATCGCGCTGCGGCGCGCGCCCGATGCGCGCCAGGCCTGTACCGAAAGCTGGGGCGTGGCTGATCCCGCCGCCGGGGTGTCCGTCGCCTCGCTGCGCGAGCTGCTGGGCCTGATCAGTGCGCACGAATGGCGCAAGAATGGCGTCGAAATTCCCGCGCTGGGCGCGCCGCCCAACAACCGCATCCACCCCCACTACGGCGTGTTCTCTCCGGTGCGCGGGGAATACATTGCGCTCGTCGCCACTGCGCTGAAATCCAGGACCGTTCGCACGGCCTTCGACATTGGCACGGGCACCGGTGTGCTGGCGGCCGTCATGGCCCGTAGCGGCGTGCCCCACACCATCGCCACCGACCTGGACCCACGTGCATTGGCCTGCGCACGTGACAACTTGCAGCGCTTGGGGGTGGGCGAACAGGTGCACCTGGAGCAGACCAACCTGTTCCCGCAAGGCCTGGCCGATGTCATCGTCTGCAACCCGCCGTGGCTGCCCGCGCGACCCAGTTCACCGGTTGAGCATGCGGTGTATGACGAGGGCAGTCGCATGCTTATGGGGTTTCTCAAGGACTTGCCAAAGCACCTGGTACCCGGCGGTGAAGGCTGGCTGATCCTGTCCGACCTGGCCGAGCATCTGGGCCTGCGCTCGCGCGCGGAGTTGCTGACCGCGATTGAACAGGCAGGTCTGCACGTCGTTGGCCGGCTTGATGCCAAGCCCGTGCACCCCAAGACTCAGGACACAAGCAATCCCTTGCACATGGCGCGTGCCGCGGAAGTGACCTCGCTGTGGCGTCTGACCGCCAAGTAGCCGCAGCCGAAAAAAAAAGAAAAAGCCATCAATCTTTCGACTGATGGCTTTTCAATTTTGGCGGAGTGGACGGGACTCGAACCCGCGACCCCCGGCGTGACAGGCCGGTATTCTAACCAACTGAACTACCACTCCTGGTAGCGGTAACCATTCGCTCTTTCGAGCCAAGTCGCCTTCTTGCGAAAGCTGTTACCAACTTGTGCCGTTTTGTTTTTCAACAAAAACTTGGCGACCCCACGGGGATTCGAACCCCGGTACTCACCGTGAAAGGGTGATGTCCTAGGCCTCTAGACGATGGGGTCAAAACCTTGGACTAATCCGCTCTCGAAAACTTTGGTGGAGGTAAGCGGGATCGAACCGCTGACCTCTTGCATGCCATGCAAGCGCTCTCCCAGCTGAGCTATACCCCCTAAATCCTAAGATCACTGCCTGATTTCTCTGCAATAACCCGAGAAAGCTTTTTAAAGCATTCTCAATTTCCGAGCCTCAAATTATAGCGTCATATTTCATGCTTTGCCTAGTCGGGCAATGACTTTTTCTCGACCGCAGATTTCCAGCACGGAATCGAGTGATGGCGTCTGCGCAGTGCCCATTACCAAAACCCGCACCGGCATGGCCAATTGCGGCATCTTCATTGCATGCGATGCCAGCACTTCCTTGATGGCTGCGGCGATGGAAGCCTTGTCCCACGCACAGGTCGCCAGCTTCTCGGCCAACAGCAGCAACGCCGGGCGCACCGCATCGGTCACGTGCTGCGCCTGCTCCGTCGCATCGGGGGTCACATCGCCATAAAACTTGGTGGCCCAGGTGGCCAGCGCAACGGTGGTGTCGCAGCGGTCCTTGAACAGCGCGCACACCTGCGGCAGGTGGTGCTCTACCACTGCAGGTTCCAGCGCAATTCCCAGCTTGGTCAACTGCTGCGCCACCAGACCCGCCAGTCGGCTGTTGTCCGCCTGTTTGATGTACTGCGCATTGACCCACAGCAGCTTGACCGGGTCCCACTGCGCGGGACTCTTGTTCAGGTGGGTGCCGTCAAACCACGCCACCAATTGCTCGCTGCTGAACAACTCTTCATCACCATGGCTCCAGCCCAGACGGGCCAGGTAGTTCAGCATGGCCTCGGGCAGGTAGCCACCCTCCTCGTACGCCGTCACACTCACGGCACCGCGGCGCTTGGACAGCTTCTGCCCATCGTCACCCAGGATCACCGGGCAGTGGCCAAACTGCGGTAGCGGCGCGCCCAGCGCGTTAAAGATATTGATCTGCCACGGCGTGTTGTTGATGTGCTCGTCACCGCGGAACACATGGCTGATCTGCATGTCCCAGTCATCCACCACCACCGCGAAGTTGTAGGTGGGCACACCGTCGGTGCGCGCGATGATGAGGTCATCAATCTCGCGGTTGCTGATGGTGATGGGCCCCTTGACCAGATCGTCCCAGGTGACATCACCGTCTGGTGGATTGCAGAAGCGCACCACCGGTTGCACGCCTTCGGGAATGGCGGGCAGTGTCTTGCCCGGTGCCGGACGCCAGCGGCCGTCGTACAAGGTCTTCTCGCCCTTGGCGCGTTTGGCCTCGCGTGTTGCCTCCAGCTCTTCGGGTGTGCTGTAGCAGTAGTAAGCCTTGCCCTCGGCAATCAGTTGGTCTATCACGGTCTTGTAGCGATCCAGACGCTGCATCTGGTAGATCGGACCCTCGTCGTAGTCCAGACCGAGCCAGCGCATGGATTCCAAAATCTGGTCCACCGAATCCTGCGTGGAGCGTGCCACATCGGTGTCTTCGATGCGCAGCACAAATTCGCCACCAAAGTGGCGGGCATAGGCCCACGAATACAAGGCGGTGCGGGCCGTGCCCAGGTGCAGAAAACCGGTGGGCGACGGGGCGATGCGGGTGCGAATTTTTTTAACGGTCATTTCAAGGAATCCAGGCCGCGCAAGAGGTCGGTCTTTATGTCTTCAATGTGTTCCAGGCCAACGGCCACGCGGATCAGGCCCTGGCCGATGCCGGCGGCCTGGCGCTGCGCCTCGGTCATGCGGCCGTGCGAGGTGCTGGCAGGATGCGCGGCCATGGTCTTGGTGTCACCCAGGTTGGTGGCCAGGGATATGACCCGCATGGCGTCCAACACGTGGAAGGCTCGCTGGCGCGCAGCGTCCGGGTTGCTGGCCTTGACGGCGAACGACAGTACCGCACCACCCAGCCCACCCTGTTGCGCCATGGCCAGACGGTGCTGGGGATGGCTGACAAGTCCGGGGTAGAAAACACGGTCCACTGCGGGATGGCCTTCCAGCCACTCACCCAGGGCCAGAGCCTGTGCCGATTGGGCGCGCATGCGGATGCCCAGCGTCTCCAAGCCCTTGAGCACGACCCAGGCATTGAAGGGTGCCAAGGTCATGCCACCACTCTTGAGCACGGGCAGGAATTTCTCGGTGACCATCTGCTGGCTGGCACACAGGGCGCCCGCCATGACGCGGCCCTGGCCATCCAGGAACTTGGTGCCCGAGTGCATGATGATGTCGGCGCCCAGCTCCACCGGCCGCTGCAGCGCAGGCGTGGCAAAGCAGTTGTCCACTGCCAGCAAGGCACCTGCCTTGTGCGCAATGTCGGCCAGGGCGGCGATGTCACACACTTCGGTCAACGGATTGGTCGGTGTCTCGGCAAACAGTAATTTGGTGTTGGGGCGCACGGCCGCACGCCACGCATCCACATCGGTTTGCGGCACAAAGCTGGACTGCACACCAAACTTGGCCAGGTCCGAACCAATGAGCTTGATGGTGGAGCCAAACATCGACTGCGAGCAGACCACGTGGTCACCCGATTGCAGCAAGCCCATGCACATCATCAGGATGGCCGACATGCCGGATGCCGTGGACATGGCGGCTTGCGTGCCCTCCATGCTGGCCAGGCGCTGCTCAAAACTACTGACCGTCGGATTGCCGTAACGCCCGTAGGTAAAGCCCTCTTCGTCGCCGGCAAAGCGGCGCGCTGCGGCCTCGGCCGTGGGCTGCACATAGCCACTGGTCAGGTACAGTGCCTCGGAGTTTTCGCCGTACTGGCTGCGGTCGGCGGCGGCGCGAATGGCCAGCGTGTCCGGGTGCAGGCCTTCGGGTAGTGTCTTGTGTGTCATGGCTCAGTCCATCTTCATTCCGCGGGATTGGGCAACGCCAATCGGGATGTGTCCTCCTGGACTTCTTCCCCACCGACGCGGCTGGCATTCAAACGGGCAATGTCGTCCGAGGTGATGTCACCGGTGACGTACACGCCGTCAAAACACGAGGCATCAAAGCCTTTGATTTTTGCATTGAGCGAGCCGATGGCCTTCTTCATCGCGTCCACGTCCTGGTAGATCAGCGCGTCGCAACCAATGATCTGGCGGATCTCTTCCACCGAGCGGTTGTGCGCCACCAGCTCGCTGCTGGTGGGCATGTCGATGCCATACACATTGGGGTAGCGCACGGGTGGCGCCGCGCTGGCCAGGTAGACCTTGCGGGCACCGGCGTCGCGCGCCATTTGCACAATTTCTTTGGACGTGGTGCCGCGCACGATGGAATCATCCACCAGCAACACATTGCGGCCCTTGAATTCGCTGGCAATGGCGTTGAGCTTCTGGCGCACCGATTTCTTGCGCACCGATTGGCCCGGCATGATGAAGGTGCGACCCACGTAACGGTTCTTCACGAAGCCTTCGCGGTACGGCAGGCCCAGCAACTGGGCCAGCTGCGCGGCACTGGGCCGGCTGGACTCGGGGATGGGAATGACGACGTCGATCTCATTGGGCGGCACCGTGGAGATCACGCGCTTGGCCAGGGTCTCACCCAGGTTCAGGCGTGCCTGGTAGACCGAGATGTTGTCCATGACCGAGTCCGGGCGGGCCAGGTAGACAAATTCAAAAATGCAGGGGTTGAGCTGGGGGTTGTCGGCGCACTGCTGCGCATGGACCGTGCCGTCCAGGGCGATGAAGACCGCTTCGCCGGGGTCCACATTGCGCTCGAACTGGTAGCCCGTGCCTTCCAGTGCCACGGACTCGCTGGCCAATATGGAGCCATCGGCACTCTTGCCCAGGCACAGCGGGCGGATGCCAAACGGATCGCGAAACGCCAGCACACCGTGCCCGGCAATCAGCGCAATCACCGCGTAGGAGCCCTTGACCCGGCGGTGCACATTGCGCACGGCGGCAAACAGGTCCTGCGGCTGCAAGGGCAGACCGCGCGTGGTTTTTTCAATTTCGTGCGCCAGCACGTTGAGCAGGACTTCGGAATCGCTCTCGGTGTTGATGTGGCGGTGGTCGGTGTTGAACAGCTCGGCCTTGAGCGCATGGGCGTTGGTCAAATTGCCGTTGTGCACCAGCACGATGCCGAACGGTGCATTCACATAGAAGGGCTGGGCCTCTTCCTCGCTGAAGGCATTACCGGCCGTCGGGTAACGCACCTGGCCCAGTCCGCAGTTACCCGGCAGCGAGCGCATGTTGCGGGTGCGAAACACGTCGCGCACCATGCCCTTGGCCTTGTGCATGAAGAACTTGCGCTCCTGCTGGGTCACGATACCGGCCGCATCCTGACCACGGTGCTGCAACAGCAGCAGCGCGTCATAGATCAGCTGGTTGACCGGGGCATTACTGACTACGCCAACGATTCCACACATAGATTTTTTCTCATTTAAGGTAAATACTTTCCAAATTCCTGGGGCATCAGGGGTTTGAGGCCCTGCAAGACCACGGTAGCAATCCTGGCGCCGGTGGACTCTTGCCACCAGGGTCCGGCTTTCATGGGCGTCAGGCCCACCACCACGGTAAATGCCAGCAGCACCACCGCCCCGCGCACCACGCCAAACGCGGCACCCAGCACACGGTCCACAGGGCGCAAGCCCATCGCCGCCACCAGCTTGCGTAGCAAAAATGCCAGCAAGCCACCCACAAACAGGGCGGCCACAAACACCACAACAAATCCGGCCAGAAAACGCACCGCTTCGGTGGCGCCGGCCAGTGGCAACCACTCGGCAGCGGCGGGCCCAAACCACTGCGCCAGCACAAAGGCCGCCATCCAGTTGGCCAGCGACAACATTTCGTAGACCAGCCCACGCCACGCGCCCACCACCATCGAGACCAGCAACACGGCCAAAAAAATCCAGTCCAGCGTGGCCATGGTGGTCAGCACGGGCTCCTAAAGCTCCAGGATCGCAGCGGGCAGGTCCAGCTTCCGGATTTTCTCGGCCACCTTGTCGGCCTCGCCCTTGGACTCAAAGGGGCCCACGCGGACCCGTATGCGCTTGCCCTCCTTGGGCTGCACGACCTGGGTATAGGTTTTCAGACCCGCTTTCTCCAGCTTGACACGGGCTTCATGCGCCTTGGCAACGTCTGAAAACGCGCCGATCTGCACGACGAACCGGCTGGTGACAGCAGCGGCAGGCGCAGACGCTGCTTTGACCGCCTCTTTGCCTTCCAGCAGTGCGCGCGCCTTGGCGCCATCGTCCGAAGGCGCTGCGGGCGGTTTGTCAGCCGGCTTGTCCGCTGGCTTGGATGCGGACTTTTCCGGTGGTTTCACCACGGGCTTTTCAACCGGTTTGGGCTCGGCTTTGGCCACCGACACCGAACCCGTGGCGGCACGCGAGGCCGGCACGGCAGGCGCGGGGCTCACATGCTCCTTGCCGGCGTCGGCCTCGACCACGACATCGGCCGCAGGCTTGGCCGACTTGACGGGCGCGCTGCCGGCCAGCGGTTTGACAGTGTTTTTGTCGGGGATCTCGATGGCAATATCCACCGCAATCGGGCGCGGCTGGCTGTCAAACAGCAGCGGGAAGCCGATCACGCCCAGCACCACCAGCACCGAGGCACCAATCAGCCGGTGCCGGGCCCGCGTGCGCATGGCCTCCACGCTTTCGGGCGCCGGAGCGGGGGCGGGATGCTCGTCGCCACCTTTGCGAAATTTGAAAAAGGCCATGGATGAGGTGATTCAGGAGTTCAGATGTTTGGCCAGCAGCCGGGGTACGCCGTGTGCAAGGATGCCACCCACGGTGTAGAACGATCCAAAGACCACGATTCTATCAGCGGGGTCCGCCGCAGCGATGGCCGCCTCCAGCGCCTGCATGGGGTCGGCATGGGTACTGGCGGCGGTGTCTTTGCGGGTATTTTGGGCCTGCCACTGGGCCAGCAACGCATCGGCCCGGGCCGCGCGGGCTGTGGGCAGATCGGTGAAATACCAGCGGTCCAGCAAGGGATTGACCTTGGCCAGCATAGTCCCCAGGTCCTTGTCGGCCATGGCACCAAACACGGCGTGCGTGGTCGGGAAGTAGCCCATGGCATCCAGATTGGCCGCCAGCGCCGCCACCGAATGCGGGTTGTGCGCCACATCCAGCACCAGCGTGGGCTGGCCCGGAATGATCTGGAAGCGTCCGGGCAGTTCGACAAAAGCCAGGCCGTTGCGCACCGCTTGGGCCGTGACGGGCAGGCGCTGGCGCAGCGCAGTGAGTGCGGCCAGCACGCCGGCCGCATTGACCAACTGGTTGGCACCGCGCAGCGCCGGATAGGCCAGGCCGCTGTAGCGCCGCCCGCGTCCGGCCCAGCCCCACTGTTGTTGATCACCTGCAACGTTGAAATCGTGCCCATTGCGCCACAGGTCAGCGCCCACTTCCATCGCATGATCCAGCACGCTCTGTGGCGGCATGGGATCGCTGACGATGACCGGACGGCCGGTGCGCATGATGCCGGCCTTCTCCCGGCCGATGCTCTCGCGGTCTGGTCCGAGGATTTCCATGTGGTCCAGGTCGATGCTGGTGATGATGGCGCAATCGGCGTCGATGATGTTGGTGGAATCCAGCCGGCCGCCCAGTCCCACTTCCAGGATCACCACGTCCAGGCCGTTGCGCATCATGACGTCGAAGATCGCCAGCATTGAAAATTCGAAGTAGCTCAGCGAAATTACTTCGCCATTTTGGGTCCTAGCCCTCTCCACTGCGGCAAAGCCTGCTACCAAATCCGTAGCATCCACGGATTGGCCCAGCAGGCGCAGACGCTCCTCGAAATGCACCAGGTGCGGCGATGTGAACAAGCCGGTGCGGTACCCCGCCTGCCCCAGGATGGACTCCAGCATCGCGCAGGTGGAGCCCTTGCCGTTGGTGCCGGCCACGGTGATCACCGGGCAGTCAAAGCGGATGGCCATGCGCTGGGCCACGGCGCGCACGCGCTCCAGGCCCATGTCGATGGCGGTAGGGTGCAGGCGCTCGCAGTGGGCCAGCCAGTCTTCAAGGGTGTTCAGGGTTTCCATACTGCTGGGGATTGTCGCCGACCCATCCAAGCCCGGTATCTCAAGGGCTAACGCAGGATCAGGTGGGTCGGGCGTTCTGCTCCGTGCACCCCCGCCCGCTGTGCGGGCTCCTCCTTGACCTGCGCAAAACGCCCAACCCACCCGATCCGCCACCGCGGTTGGTGCGACTGCAGAAGAAATACGAGGACGAGAAACGAGAACAAATCACCCCTTCGCAGCAGAAGGGATGGGGTGGACGCCAAAGTGAGGTCAAGGAGGAGCCCGCACAGCGGGCGGGGGACACGAACGGCGGCGTTCGCCCCAGCCCTTCTGCGGGCTCAGCGAAGACGTTAGCGCGCAACGTCTGCAATGACCAGCTACCAAAACAGTAGCACCTCACGCAATCCGCACGAGGGCTACAGACCAATTTGACTCAAGAGAAGTGCAGCCCGGACACCCTTGCCCAGGGCATGCACCAACCGCCGGTGTCGATGCGCTCGGTGCTGACGGCCACCACATCGCGCAGCATCTGCGCCACGTTGCCATTGATCATGGTTTCGGACAGGGCCGTGCCCACGGCGCCGCCATCAATGGCAAAGCTGTTCTTGATGATGCCGGAAAAGTCACCATTGGCGGCCGGATTGCCCATGGACAAACGCCCGACAACCGCTCCGCGTGGCACACCGCGAACGATGTCGGCCAACGGCGTGGCGCCGGCGGCCAACTCCCAGCCACCGCTGGCGGTGGGCACATGGGCCAAGCCGGTCTTGCGGCTGCCGTACAGGGTAGGGGTCAGCGCCTGCAAACGTCCGGCCTGCAACAGTTGCAGCGGCGGTGCCACGAAGGCGTCGGCCGACATAGCGGCGACGCCGGGCGCATCAAAGCGGCTGGCCAGGCTCAGCAATGGCGAGGCCACCAACTCGCCCACCCGCTCACGGTACATGGAGCTGCCCGAAATCAGCGCCATGTCACCCACCTGCCCCTGTAGCCAGCCCAGTAGCGTGGCTACGGCCATGGGCGTCAGCACCACATCGCCGACAAATTTGCCACCAAAACATTCCGTCACACCCTGGGTGACCACCGAGCGGGTCAATTCCTGCATCATGTCGCTGATGCCGAAACGACCGCTGGCGGGGGCCGCGCGCAGGTCTTCGGTTTCGCCACCGGTGTAGTTGAAGCTGCTGGTGCGCATCTGGCCGTCGGGGCCGGGGCCGCGCGCCGTGCCAAACACGCTGACGCCGTACCAGCCCAGGGTGCTTTGCAGGTGGCTGCCGCCGCTGGTCAGCATCTGGGTCTCAGAACGGATGTGGGAGACCGCACCCTCCTCGATGTTCATGGTCGGTGTGGCCTTGACCCGGAAATCCAGAATGTCATGTGCCGCGTCGGTGAGTGCGCCCGGATCAGCCTCCAGCGGGCCGCGGGTGATGGCTGCTTGCTGGCCGCTGGATACGGCATGGGCCGTGTCTTGCGGTGCGGCTGCCGCGTCGGCGCGCAACGCGCGGGCTGCGGCGATCAGGCTCTGCGGCGACAGGTCAGAGAGTTCGGTACTGGCCTTGCGGCCATCCCAAATACCCACCAGGCTCAGCTTGTGGTTCTGCGTGCTGCGCAGCAGGCTGGGTTCACTGTGGGTGATGTTCAACTCGGTCAGCGCACTGGTGCTGACGGTGGCCTGGGACGCGTCAGCGCCCTCCTGCCGCAGGGCGGCCAGGGCTTGTTCGGCGATGTGTTGCAAGTTCATATGCTGGTCTTTCCTTGGACGAAGGTCTACTGGCCACCCATATGGGCCCGCGCCCGCAAAGCCGGGCCGCCCATGGACACCACCATGGGCTGCTTCTTGCCGCAGTAGCCGCCCGCCTCCCAGTGCATGTCGTCGGACACGGCGTCCACGCTTTGCAGGACCTTGATGGCCGAACCGGACACTGTGGTGTCGCGGATGGCAGAGCCGAGCTTGCCGCCCTTGATTTCATAGGCCAGCGTCACGCTGAACATGAACTCGGTGGTGCTGTCGGCCTGACCATTGCCGGTTTTGACCAGCAGGTAGCCGTCGTCCACACCGGCCACCATGGCGTCGAGTCTGGATGTGCCCGGCAGGATGACGGTATTGCGCATGCGCACCAGGGGCTCGTCGCCCGGCGCATAGGCGCGGGCGCTGCCGGTGGGGGCCTGGCCCAGGCGCTCGGCCGTCTCGCGGCTGTGCATGAAACCACTTAAGACGCCTTTGTCGATCAACACCGCGTCGCGGGCGGGCGAGCCTTCGTCGTCCACATAGACCGGCATCATCGCTTCCTGATCCTTCCAGGTATGGGCAATGTCCACCATGCTGACCAGTTCACTGGCCACGCGCTGGCCGAGCAGTCCAGCTGTCACGGCACCGCCCAGCACGATATCGCCTTCGCAGGGGTGGCCCATGGCCTCGTGCGCCAGCATGCCGGCCAGCGCGGGCGCCAGCACCACGGTCTGCATGCCGCCGCGTGCCGGCACGGCGTGGCGCTTGGCCTGCAGGTGCTGGTACAACAGGTCAATCTGCGGTGCCAGGTGCTCCGGCGACAGCTCGCCATCGGCGGCGCTTCCCTTCCAGGAAATGGGGTGGCTCAATTCAATCGGGCTGCCATCGTCGGCGTTGTTGCTCATCAGCGTGACGTAGCACAGCGCGCGCTGGATGCTGGACAGTGACTGCCCCCCCCGGCTGGTGGTCAGCCACTTGCTGTGGTGTTCGTCGGCCAGCAAAAAGCGGGTGCTGCGCACGTCCGGGTAGCGCTGCTTGCAAAAGCTGTGCAGGGCCTGCAGGCGTTCATTGCACTCAGCCGGGGTCAATTCGGTTTTGCCGTTGAAGCGGTGTTCGCCCACAAAGCTCTCGCCCGGCAGCGCCAGCGTGGAGCGCACCCCAAAGCGGCCCATGGCCTGGGCATTGCTGCGTGCCTGGTGCACGACCTGGGCCACTTGCTCCGGTCCACCTGCGCCGGGGACGCTTGAGAAACCCCAGTAACCGCCGTGGTGGGCCCGGGCGCTGACACCGCCCTCAGTGCTGCGCAAATTGGTGGTGAGGTTGCCGTCAATCATCAGCATGCGCATCTTGCGCAGCTCGTGGCGGCGGGTTTCAAGGTAGTCGGTAGCGGCGGTAGCCGTTGTTCCGGTCTGGGGCATGGGTGTCTCCCGTGTTTGGTGAACGGGCATTCTAGGGAACGCGATGCCGGGCGGCCACGGGACAGACCCTGACTGCTTCCACACTACTATCAATTCAATAGCGGACTGCGCAGCAGTGACGAGGGCTACCTGCCGGTTTTCCTCAGGGTGCACCTACATCAACGTAAACCTTTCAGTCGATTCGTTGTAGCGCACCCATGCGTACCACGCCAGCAGCAGGCCACCCGATACCAGAAAACTGATGCCCCAACTGGAGAACATCTCCGGCATGAAGGCCTGAAAGCCCAGGTTGGTGCGCTCAAAAGCGTCGGTGCTGTCTTCGTCCACCGCACTGAGGCCGAATTTCTTGAACAGCGCGCTGGCGGTGGAGCCGCTCCAGGCAAAGAAGAACATGGCCACCCACAGCTTGACATGCCCCTCGCCCATGCGCCACAGCGAGCCCGATGCGCAGCCGCCGGCAAAAACCATCCCGATGCCAAAGATGACACCGCCCACCAGCGAGCCGATCCAGAACGTGGCCGGAATGGCCATGTAGGGGTCAATCACTTTCTTCTGGAACAACAGGGCGGCGATGGGCATGCCGATAGCCAGCGCCAGAATCACGGCCTTGGTCATCTCGCCCTCGGCGGTTACGAACGGCTCGCGAAAGGCCCGTGCAAAACACAGGCGCGAGCGGTGCAGGATGAAGCCAATCGCAAACCCGGCCAGCACAATCGGCGCACGGTACACCAGCGGTGCACTCCCGGAATACAGCCACAGCAGCGCCCAGACCAGCGCACCCAGCGCCACCACCCATCCGATCAACGGGTACGCGGCAACCAGGCCCGCAGGCACCTGCAGGCTCGGCGGTGCCTTGGTGCCCCATTCGATGTTCTCCAATGTCCAGTACAACAGTTTGAAGCCGATGGCAGCGCCTGCCAGCAGGCCCGCCCACATCGCCCAGCCGGCAGGCGACGCATGCAGCACGGGGTTGAAGAAGCCCCCGGTGGTGCAGCCGCCCGCCAAGGCCGCGCCGATGCCCATCAAGGCGCCACCCAGCAAGGCCCACAGGTATTCGATCTTGGGTGGACGCAGCGGAGAAAACTGGCGCGACAGCAGCGCCGCGCAAAACGCGCCCAGCACCAGGGTGATGTTCATCAGCGACATGCTGTGCATCCACAGCGGCATGCGTTCAGCCGACAGGCCCAGCAAAGGGCCCAGGCCGATCAGGTTGTTGAACCAGTCCCCCCAGAACTTGACGCCGCCAAACACGCCCCAGACCATGCCATTGATCATCAAGGCCAGGATGACGACCATCAGCAAGACCGCGCCCAGGTAGGACGACCATTTTTTGACCAAGAGCTTGTCGTAATCCGACTTGAAACCGGCCACCCATTGGGGCGTGTTAGGGGTGCTCATGCGGCGGGTCCTCTGCAAGAATTTCGCGAAAATTTCACATCCACTACGGTGCTTTTCAAGTATCACAGCTATGCCCAGCAAACCCTATAGCCCAGAAGGGCTATGCCAAAATCGCAGACATGATCACCCTCTACGGCATTCCCAACTGCGACACCGTCAAAAAAGCCCGCTCCTGGCTGACCGAACATGGTGTGGACTACAGCTTTCACGACTTCAAAAAACAGGGCGTGCCCGAGGCGCAGCTCGACACCTGGCTGGCCGCGGTCGGCTGGGAGACCCTGGTCAACCGCAAGGGCACGATGTGGCGCAAGCTCGACGCCGCAACCCAGGCCGCCGTGGTGGACGCCGCCAGCGCCCGCGCACTGGTGCTGACCCAGGCCAGCGTCATCAAGCGCCCGGTCGTGGAGTGGGCGGACGGCCAGATCACGGTTGGCTTCAAGCCCGACGCCTTTACTGAGCGGCTGGCCTGACACCATTCCCGACACAACCGGAGATTCCATGAACTGGCTCATTCTTGTTGTCGCCGGCCTGTTTGAGGTGGGCTGGGCCATTGGCCTGAAGTACACCGATGGTTTTACCCGCCTGTGGCCATCGGTCGGCACCGTCTTGGCCATGGTGATCAGCGTGGTGCTACTGGGCATTGCCATGAAGACGCTACCGGTCGGTACCGCCTACGCCGTGTGGGTGGGCATTGGCGCCGTGGGCACGGCCATATTGGGCATTGTGCTGCTGGGCGACGCGGCCAACGCGGGGCGCATCGTCAGCCTGGCGCTGATCGTGGCCGGTGTGGTGGGCCTGAAACTCGCCACCCCGGGCTGAGCTGGGCACCGTCTGGCCATGGCCTAAAATCGCAGGCTGACCCACTTGGCGCGCACTTCTATGGTGTATGTGCCACCTCCACCTCTCTCAGACCGCTGCAAGCACCACGATCATGACCACGACCACCCAGATCCCCAACGTCACTGTCACCACCCAGGCCAATGTGTATTTCGACGGCAAATGCGTCAGCCACGGCATCACCTTCCCCGATGGCACCAAGAAATCCGTCGGCGTGATCCTGCCCGCCACGCTGACCTTCAACACTGGCGCGCCCGAGATCATGGAATGCGTGGCCGGTAGCTGCGAATACAAACTGGCCGGTACCGATGCCTGGGTCAAGTCGTCCGCCGGCGAGCAATTCAGCGTGCCGGGCAACGCCAAGTTCGATATCCGTGTGACCGAGCCCTACCACTACATCTGCCACTTCGGTTGAACCGATTCACAGTCGCTACATTTTTAATAGCGACTTAAGCATATTCCACGAGGGCTAGAGGCCAAAAATGTCAAACACTATTCTGCAAAACATCCCCGTCGGCCAAAAGGTCGGCATCGCCTTCTCCGGCGGCCTGGACACCAGCGCGGCCCTGCATTGGATGAAGCTCTAGGGCGCCCTGCCCTACGCCTACACCGCCAACCTGGGCCAGCCCGACGAGGCCGACTACGACGAGATCCCGCGCAAGGCCATGGAATACGGCGCCGAGAAAGCCCGCCTGGTCGACTGCCGCCCGCAGCTGGCCGCCGAGGGCATTGCCGCGCTGCAGGCCGGCGCCTTCCACATCAGCACCGCCGGTGTCACCTACTTCAACACGACACCGCTGGGCCGCGCCGTAACCGGCACCATGCTGGTGTCGGCGATGAAGCAGGACGACGTGAATATCTGGGGCGACGGCAGCACCTTCAAGGGCAACGACATCGAGCGCTTTTACCGCTACGGCCTGCT
>JAUSNJ010000069.1 GCA_030645355.1 Rhodoferax sp.
CACGGTGGGGCTTTGGTGGCCCAGCGACTGCAACCCTTGATCCGCGCAGTGGACGTATTAGGCTTCCATCTGGCCACGGTCGACTTGCGCCAAAGCTCGGACAAGCACGAAGAGGTCGTGGCCGAACTGCTGGCCACCGCACGCATCGAGGCGAACTACAGCGCACTGGATGAGGCCGCCAAGCGCCGACTGCTGATGGGTTTGCTGGGTGACGCCCGGTCGCTGCAGGTGCATGGCGTGACCTATTCCGCCCATACGCAGGGAGAGCTGGCCATTTTTGCCAGTGCCAAGGTCATGCGCGATCGCTACGGCCACGAGGCCATTCGCCACTACATCATCAGCCACACCGAGACCGTCAGCGATCTGCTGGAGGTCTTGCTGCTGCAAAAAGAAGTGGGCCTGATGCGTGGCGTGCTCAATGCCCCGGGCGCCACCCATGCCGCCGCTACTACGCCCGATCCGCTGAGCCCAGTCTGCGATTTGATCGTCGTACCGCTGTTCGAAACCATCGAAGACCTGCGCAACGCCGCGCCCATCATGCGCGAGTTTTATGCCCTGCCCGGCATCGCCGCGCTGGTGCAGCGCAGCGGTGGCGAGCAGGACATCATGCTGGGCTATTCGGACAGCAACAAGGACGGTGGCATCTTCACCAGCAACTGGGAGCTGTACCGCGCCGAGATAGCACTGGTCGAGCTGTTTGACGAACTGGCAGCCAACTACCCGATCAAGCTGCGCATGTTCCATGGCCGTGGCGGCACGGTCGGGCGCGGCGGTGGCCCCAGCTACGAGGCCATTCTGGCCCAACCCCCTGGCACGGTACGCGGACAGATCCGCCTGACCGAGCAGGGCGAAGTAATTGGTTCCAAATACGCCAACCCCGAAATCGGCCGGCGCAACCTGGAGACCCTGGTCGCCGCCACGCTGGAGGCCACGCTGCTGCAGCCCACCAAGTCGGCCACCAAGGCCTATCTGGATGCCGCCGCCGAACTGTCCAGCGCCAGCATGGCTGCCTACCGCGCGCTGGTGTACGAGACACCGGGGTTTACCGAGTATTTTTTCAGCGCCACACCTATCCGCGAGATTGCCGAACTCAACATCGGCTCGCGGCCTGCCTCACGCAAGGCCAACCAGCGCATCGAAGACCTGCGCGCGATCCCCTGGGGCTTTAGCTGGGGCCAGTGCCGCCTGACGCTGCCGGGCTGGTATGGTTTTGGCTCTGCCGTGCACGCCTTCATCAAGACCGGCACGCCGGAACAGCAGAAAGAGCGCCTGGCGCTGCTGCAGAAGATGTACCGCCAGTGGCCGTTCTTCAAGACCCTGCTGTCCAACATGGACATGGTCATGGCCAAGAGCGATCTGGCCCTGGCCTCACGCTACTCGGAACTGGTGTCCGATGCCCGCCTGCGCAAGAGAATCTTCACGGCGATTGAAGCCGAGTGGCACAGCACGGCGCAGGCCCTGGCCACCATCACCGGCGACAAGAACCGACTGGCCAACAACGCGGCACTGCAGCGCTCCATCCGCCACCGCTTTCCGTATATCGATCCACTGCACCACCTGCAGGTGGAGCTGGTGCGCCGCTACCGTGCGGGGCAGGCGGATGAGCGGGTGCAACGCGGGATTCACATCTCGATCAACGGGATCGCAGCCGGCTTGCGCAATACCGGCTAAGTCGCATAATGCGACCATGCAAGCAGCCGTCCGCAGCCCCCTGAATGGTGTAGCGGTAGTTGACGCCGTGCTGCGCCGACACAGCGGTCGTCGACACGACTTGGTGCAAATTCTGCGCGAGGTGCAGGAGCAGACCCATTGGCTGTCCCGCGCCGTCCTGACGCAGATTGCCAGCGGCGTCGGTTTGACGCCCGCCATCGTGGAAGGTGTCGCCAGCTTCTACCGCTTTTTCCACTTGGAACCCGTAGCTGCCTACCACCTGCTGTGGAGCGACAACATCACGGACCGCATGCTGGGCAATCGGACACTGGCGCGCGATCTCTGCCAACGCCTGGCCATCCGGCCCGGCGCATTTCACGCGGATGCGCTGGCCAGTGTGGGCTTTACCTCCTGCACGGGCCTGGGCGATCAAGGCCCGGCGCTGCTGGTGAACCAGCACCACGTCATCACCCGCATGGACGCACCACGCGTGGCCGAACTGGCCGAGCTGGTGCGCGCGAAAGTACCGGTGTCCGACTGGCCCGCCGACTGGCTGCAAGTGGAAGACCAAGTGCGCCGCAGCGACGTGCTCCTGACGGGCCAGCCCCCCCTAGGCGATGCACTGCGCGCTGCGTTGGCACGGGGCGTCGAGGCTACATTGACCGAAGTCATGCTATCCGGTTTGCGCGGTCGTGGCGGCGCCGGCTTCACCACCGGCCGCAAGTGGACACTGTGCCGACAGGCGCCTGTCGCCGAGGGTGGCACCCGCGTGGTGGTGTGCAATGCGGACGAAGGCGAGCCTGGCACGTTCAAGGACCGCGTGCTGTTGACGCGTCAAGCCGATGCTGTTTTCGAAGGCATGACAGTGGCCGCCCGCGTACTGGGCGCGCGCCAAGGCTTGCTGTACCTACGTGGCGAATACCGTTACCTGCTCGACCACCTGGAATCGGTGCTGGCGAATCGGCGAGCCCGCAATCTGCTGGGCGCCCGCATCTTGGGCACGAACGGTTTTGACTTTGATATCACGATCCACGTCGGTGCCGGCGCCTATGTATGCGGCGAGGAAAGCGCACTCATCGAGTCATTGGAAGGCAAGCGCGGCACGCCCCGCATCCGCCCGCCCTTTCCGGTGGAGCGTGGCTACCTGGGTCAGCCCACCATCGTCAATAACGTGGAGACCTTTTGCGCGGCGACCCACATCGCACTGCGCGGCGGCGCATGGTGGGCGGCCATGGGCACGCCCCAGAGCAGCGGTACCAAGCTGCATTCGGTCAGTGGTGACTGCGAGCGCCCGGGCATTTATGAATACCCGTTTGGGATCACGATTGAACAGATCCTGCACGATTGCGGCGCGCACGACGCCCAGGCCGTGCAGGTCGGCGGGCCCTCGGGCGTGTGCCTGGCCGCGCACGAGTTCGGCCGGCGCGTCGGTTTCGAGGACGTTCCCACGGCGGGCGCCTTCATGGTGTTCAACCAGTCGCGCGACATGTTTGAAGTGGCGCGCAGCTTTTCGCATTTCTTTGCCCACGAGAGTTGCGGGTTCTGCACGCCCTGCCGGGTCGGAACCGAACTGGTGGCGCGGCGCATGGACAAGCTGGCGGCCGGTTTTGGCTCCCTGTTCGATGAGACCGAGTTGCACGAGCTGGAGGCCGTGATGCACGGCACCACGCACTGCGGTCTGGGGGCCAGCGCCACCAATACATTGCGTGACACCTTGGTGCGCTTTCGCCCAGCCTATGAAAGGCGCCTGCAAGAGCCCGGTTTTGTGGCCGCGTTTGACCTGGACGCCGAACTGGCCCCGGCCCGGCGGGTGACGGGACGCGACGATGCGCAAGCCCATCTGGAGCGACGCGGATGAACCAATTCAATCTAGACGGTACGGTGGTGCCCTTTGAGGATGGCGACACGCTGATGGACGCGGCCACCCGTGCCGGACACTTGATACCCCACCTGTGCTGGCACACCACGCTGGGCCAAAGCGGGGCCTGCAGGCTGTGCACGGTCAAGATCGACGGCCATCTGGCCGCAGCCTGCACCACCCGCGCCGCACCGAACCAGGTGGTCGAGAACCGGACTCCCGAACTGGATGGCAAACGCCTGCTGCTCACGCAAATGCTGTTTGTCGAAGGCAACCACTTTTGCCCCAGTTGCGAGAAGAGCGGCCATTGCCTGCTGCAGGCCACGGCCTATGAACTGGGAATGACGGAGCCGCGCTTCGACGAGTTCTATCCCAAGCGCCCCGTGGATGCCAGCCACCCGGACGTTTGGTTGGACCTGAACCGCTGCATCCTGTGCAAACTGTGCGTGCGGGCCAGCCATGAGATCGACGGCAAGGACGTGTTTGCCATCAGCGGCCACGGCATCGCCACCCACCTGAGTGTCAATTCGCCCAGCGGCAAGCTGGCGGATAGTGCCTTTGCCAAGGAAGACTTCGCCGCGCAGGTCTGCCCGGTGGGCGCGATCTTGCCCAAGCGGCGCGGCTTTGTGGTGCCGATTGGCGCGCGCCCCTTTGACGCTGCATTGGCTCCAGCCCTGGTGAATGCCGCACAGGAGGGCGAAAATGCCTGAAGCTGCCCCCGCCCCGTCCAAGCCGCGCCTGGCGACGGTCTCGCTGGCGGGCTGCTTCGGCTGCCACATGTCGCTGCTGGATATCGACGAGCGCCTGTTCACGTTGTTTGACCTGGTCAGCTTCGACCGTTCACCCCTGACCGATATCAAGCACTGCAGCCCCTGCGACATCGGCCTGGTCGAAGGCGGCCTGTGCAATGCCGAAAACGTGCTGGTCCTGCGCGAGTTCCGCGCCCACTGCAAGGTGCTGGTTGCCGTCGGTGCCTGCGCCATCAACGGCGGCCTGCCCGCGCAGCGCAATGCCATGGACATTGGCCAGATCCTGCGCGACGTCTACCACGCACGCGACGGGCTGGCAGCCGATAGCGCGGTGCCCAACGACCCCGAACTGCCGCTGCCGCTGGCCCGGGTGCACCCTATCCACGAGGTGGTGCACATTGACTATTTCCTGCCTGGCTGCCCGCCCAGTGCCGATGCGATCTGGGACTTTTTCAGCGCCCTGCTGGCCGGGCGCGATCCGCAACCCGCCCCCAACCATATCCGCTTCGACTGATGTCCACCACCACCACCCCCGAAGCCCCGCTCCCGTCGACCCGACGGGTCGTCATAGACCCGGTGTCGCGCGTGGAAGGCCATGGCAAGGTCACGCTGCTGCTCGACGAGCACAACCGGGTGCAGCAGGCGCGCCTGCATATCGTGGAATTTCGGGGCTTCGAGAGCTTCATCGTCGGGCGCCCTTATTGGGAAGTGCCGGTGATGGTGCAGCGCCTGTGCGGCATCTGCCCGGTGTCCCACCATCTGGCAGCCAGCAAGGCACTGGATACCGCGCTGGGCATTGCTTCCATTCCGCGCACGGCCGAGGTCATGCGCCGGCTGATGCACTACGGGCAGATCATGCAGTCGCACGCACTGCACTT
Source organism: Rhodoferax sp. (assembly GCA_030645355.1). Classification (GTDB taxonomy): domain Bacteria; phylum Pseudomonadota; class Gammaproteobacteria; order Burkholderiales; family Burkholderiaceae_C; genus Allorhodoferax. The sequence goes on from JAUSNJ010000069.1 coordinate 5,136, forward strand.
CTTTCACTTGTCCTCGCCCGACCTGCTGTTCGGCTTTGACAGCGAAGTCACCCAGCGCAACATCGTCGGAGTCGCGGCGGCCCACCCCGACATTGCGCGCCAGGGCGTATTGCTGCGCAAGTTCGGGCAAGAGGTGATCCGCCTCACCGCCGGCAAGCGCGTGCATGGCACGGGTTCGGTGCCCGGCGGTGTGAACCGCCACCTGACCTCCGCCGAACGCGCCGAACTCGCCGCCCAGGTGCCGCAGATGCTGACCTGGTGCGAACAGGCCGTGGACCTGGTGGCCGCGCTGCACGCCCAGAACCCGGCGCTGTACGACCACTTTGGCAGCTTCCGCTCCAACTGGATGTCCATCGTGCGCCCCGGTGGCGACATGGACCTGTATGAGGGCGAGCTGCGGGTGCGCGACGCCGACGGACGCATCCTGCAAGACGGCACCAATGTGCAAGATTACCTGGGGCTGATCGAAGAGGCCACCGAGCCGTGGTCGTACATGAAGTTCCCTTACCTGCGCGCGCTGGGCCGCGACGCCGGCTGGTACCGCGTCGGCCCCTTGGCGCGGGTGCAGAACTGCGAGCGCATCCCCAGCCCGCGCGCCGAGGCGCAGCGCCAGCGCTTTCTGGCGCACGGCCCGGTGCATGCCACGCTGGCCTACCACTGGGCGCGCATGGTTGAGATGCTGCACGCCATGGAAGTGATTGCCGAGCTGCTGCAGGACGACGCCTTGCTGGGCGGTGAACTGACCGCACCGCTGCCCCTGCAACGGCCCGCACGGCGCGAAGGCGTGGGGGTCATCGAAGCGCCGCGCGGCACGCTGTTCCACCACTATGTGATCGGCGACGACGACCTGGTCAGCTGGTGCAACTTGATCGTCAGCACCACCCACAACAACCAGGCCATGAACGAGGCCGTGCGGTCCGTGGCGCGCGAATATTTTGACGGCCGCGCCGTCACCGAAGGCCTGCTCAACCACATCGAAGTCGCGATCCGCGCCTATGACCCCTGCCTGAGCTGCGCCACCCACGCACTGGGCAGCATGCCGCTGGAAGTGAACCTGGTCGCAACCGATGGCCAGGTGCAAGACGCGGTCTTGCGCCACGGTGACGGGCGCTTTGAACGCGTCCCCACCTGATGCGTGCTTTGCCAGCATGAGCCGGGCAGCGCTGCTGGTACTGGCCGTTGGCAACCCTAGCCGCGGCGATGATGCACTGGGTCCCCTGCTGATCGAGCGCCTGCAGCAGTTGAGCCTGTCGGCCCTGGGGGATGTCGAGCTGCTCACCGACTTTCAGCTTCAGATCGAGCATGCGCTGGATCTGGAAGGGCGCAAGGCGGTGCTGTTTGTCGACGCCGCCCGGCCCGGGACGGCGTGCGGCGCCACCCTCACGCCCATCCACGCGGCGCCCTGCATGCTGCCGGCCAGCCACGCGCTGTCGCCACAGGCCGTGTTGCAGGTTGCCACTCAGCTTGCGGGGCGCGCGCCTCCCGCGTGGCAACTGGCGATAGAAGGCGCGCAATTTGCGCTGGGTGAGGGCCTCAGCCCGGTCGCCGAACACCACCTGACGCTGGCACTGGCGCTGGCGCAACAGTGGCTGGAAAGCCAACGCCCAAGCGCCGCCTCCCCGCGCCCCGTTAGCGCGACACCAGTTCCCGCACAGCCGCCAGTTGGCGCCGCGATACCGCCAGCAACTCGTCCACACCATTGAGGCGCACCGCCCAGCCCTCGCCCTCTTCGGCGTCAAAGTGCTTTTCCAGTGCGCGCACGGCACGCCGGGCAATCAGGGCGTTGCGGTGGATGCGCACAAAGTCCGCGCCGTACTTTTCCTCCAGCTCATTGAGCGAGCCATCCAGAATGTAGCTGCGCGTGGCCGTGCGCACGGTGACGTATTTCAGCTCGGCCTTGAAGTACACGATCTGCGCCACGGGTATGCGCTCCGTGCGCCCGCGCTCCTGGATGATCAGCACATCTTCTTGAGCCTCAGCGGCCGCTAGCCCTCGTCGGGATTGCATCAAGCGCTCTACTTTTTGTAGCGCCAGCTGCAACCGTTCCAGCCGCACCGGTTTGGTCAGGTAGTCCACGGCTTCCAGCTCAAACGCATCCACCGCGTGCTCGGCATGGGCGGTCACAAAAATCAGGGCCGGTGGCTGGGCCAGGGCCTGCAGCGAACGCGCCAGCGCCAGGCCATCGGCGCCGGGCATGTGGATGTCGATCAGAGCCACATCGACCGGCTGGTGCTGCAACAGGGCCATCGCCTGCACCGCGTTGGCCGCTTCGCCCACGCACAGCACGGCGGGCGACGCGCAGTCGGACAGCAGGGTGCGCATGCGTGCGCGGGCCAGACTTTCGTCGTCCACCACCAGGGCCTTCAGAACCATGCCCCCTGCGTTTGCGGCGTTCACAGCGGCACCTCCATGCGCACCTGGAAAAAGCCATCCTTCAGACCGCTGCGGAACTGCCCCTGCACGTCGTGCAGCAGGGCCAAGCGCTCCCGCACGTTGCGCAGCGCCAGCCCCTGGCCCCGTTCACCCTGACCATTGGGCACGGTATTGGTCACCTTGATCACCACCACCGAGCCTCTGCGCTGGGTGGAAATGCGCACATCGGCGCCTAGGGCACTGGGCTCCACGCCGTGGCGCACCGCGTTCTCCACCAGCGGTTGCAGCAGCAGCGGCGGCAACAGGGCGTCATCCGCTTCCGGGTCCAGCGACCATTGCACGCGCAGGCGCTCACCAAAACGCACCTTCTCGATGGCCAGGTAGCGCTGCGCCAGCTCAATCTCGTGCGCCAGGCGCACCGGCTCGCCGGAATCTTTCAGCGCTTCGCGAAACAGGTCGCTCAGATCCTCCAGCAGCGCCTCGGCCTTGGCGGGCTCGGCCCGCACCAGGGCAATGGCACTGTTGAGCGTGTTGAACAGAAAGTGGGGGCGTATGCGCGACTGCAGCTCCGCCAGGCGCGCCGAGGTATGGGCCGGCAGGCGACCCTTGCTGCGCATCACCAGCGCCGCCACCAGCACCGACGATAGCAACACGCCGCTGCAGGCGCTGGCCACCCAGGGTGGCGACTGCAACAGCCCGGCAATGGCCAGCATGGCACACCCATACAGGCCGGCGAGAGCGCCCATCGCCACGGCCACCGTGTACTGCGCCCACGGCGCCAGGCGTGCCACCACGCGTTTGGTCATGCAGGCCAGCAGCAGCCAGGCCAGGGTGCCCGGCAAGGCACCGCCCGTTACCAGTGCCACCATCAACACCCAATCGAGCAGGTCACGGGATGCAAACACCACGCCCACGCTGGCACACACCTCGACAAACAGCACGGCGCGCAGCACCACGCCGGTCTGGCAGGCATCGAACACCAGGGCAGCGTCCAGCGACGCCGGGTCCCCCTTGGGTGGCTGCGTCGCCGGCGTCAACTCCTGGAACGCCGATAATATTTGGGTGTCTTTCATGAACCCGGATTTTGACTCCATTACCAGCCCCGCTCCCAATGTCCAAAAATCAACTCGATAAAAAGTCCCAAGCCTGGTCGGCGCTGTTCTCCGAACCCATGAGCGATCTGGTCAAACGTTACACCTCCAGCGTGTTCTTTGACAAGCGCATGTGGCAAGCCGACATCACCGGCAGCCTGGCCCACGCCGAGATGCTGGCGGCCCAGGGCATCATCAGTGCCGAAGACCACGCCTCCATCCAGCGCGGCATGGCGCAGATCACCGGCGACATTGAATCCGGCAACTTTGAGTGGAAGCTGGACCTGGAGGACGTGCACCTCAACATCGAGGCTAGGTTGACCCAGCTGGTGGGCGACGCCGGCAAACGCCTGCACACCGGGCGCAGCCGCAACGACCAGGTTGCCACCGACGTGCGCCTGTGGCTGCGCGGTGAGATCGACCTGATTGGCGAGTTGCTGGTGGACCTGCAAAAGTCCTTGGTAGATGTGGCCGACAAGAATGTGGACGTGATCCTGCCCGGCTTTACGCACCTGCAAGTGGCGCAGCCGGTCAGCTTTGGCCACCACATGCTGGCCTATGTGGAAATGTTCAGCCGTGATGCCGAGCGCTTTGCCGAGGTGCGCGCCCGCACCAACCGC
>JAUSNJ010000074.1 GCA_030645355.1 Rhodoferax sp.
CACGCTGCTGGCGCTGGCACAGAAGCTCGAGGGCATGACGCGCAACATCGGCATGCACGCCGGGGGCGTGCTGATCGCACCGGGCAAGCTGACCGACTTTTGCCCGCTGTACCAGCAGCCCGGCAGCGAGTCGGCGGTCAGCCAGTATGACAAGGACGATGTGGAGGCCATTGGCCTGGTGAAGTTCGACTTTTTGGGCCTGGCCACGCTGACCATTCTGGAAATCGCGCGCGAGTTCATCATCAAGCGCCACCCGGGTCAGGAGAACTTTGCGTATGAGAACCTGCCGCTGGACGATGCCAAGGTTTACAAGCTGTTCTCGGATGGAAAGACCGAAGCGGTGTTCCAGTTTGAAAGTACCGGCATGCAGCGCATGCTCAAGGACGCCAAGCCGTCGCGCCTGGAAGACCTGATTGCGCTGAACGCGCTGTACCGCCCGGGTCCCATGGACCTGATTCCCAGCTTCGTGGCGCGCAAGCATGGGCGCGAAGAAATCGAATACCCACATCCGCTGGTGGCCGAGATGCTGAGCGAGACCTACGGCATCATGGTCTACCAGGAGCAGGTGATGCAGACCGCGCAGATCCTGGGCGGCTACTCGCTGGGCGGCGCCGACATGCTGCGCCGGGCCATGGGCAAGAAGAAGGCCGAGGAGAGGGCCGAACACCGTGCCATCTTCCGCGCCGGTGCCGCCAAGAACGACATCAGCGAAGCCAAGGCCGACGAAGTTTTTGACTTGATGGAGAAGTTTGCAGGCTACGGCTTCAACAAGTCGCACGCCGCTGCTTACTCGCTGCTGGCCTACCACACCGGCTGGATCAAGGTGCATTACACGGCCGAGTTCTTCTGCGCCAATATGACGGTGGAAATGGATGACACCGACAAGTTGAAGGTCTTGTTTGAAGACGCCGAGAAGATGGGCCTAAGTTTTGAGCCACCCAATATCAACCGCGGTCGCCATCGGTTTGAACCCATTTCCAACAAGGAAATTCGCTACGGCCTGGGCGCCATCAAGGGCACGGGCCAGCAGGCCATTGACGCCATCGTGGCGGCCCGCGAAGGCAAGGGGCCTACCGGTGAAGCAGGCCCATTCACCAGCCTGTTTGACTTTGCCCGCCGTGTGGACCGCAGCCGCTTGAACAAGCGCTGCGTGGACGCTTTGATCAAGGCCGGCGCCTTTGACACGCTGCAGCTGAACCGCGCGTCGCTGTCGGCGTCCATTGACCGGGCCTTTGACTTTGCAGCAGCCAGCGCGGCCAACGCCAACCAGCATGGCCTGTTCGACATGGGCGGTGAGGATGACCATGGCTCCAGCACCCAGGAGCCGGACCTGGTGGAGGCCATGCCCTGGGGCATCAAGGAGCGGCTGACCTATGAAAAAACGGCGGTCGGTTTCTACCTGTCCGGCCACTTGTTTGACGAGGTCACGCTGGAAGTGCGCCGCTTTGCCAAACGCCCGATTGAAGAGCTGATCGACACCCGCGAGCCGCAGTTGCTGGCCGGCATCGTCACCGACTTCCGCGTCATCAACGGCCAGCGTGGCAAGTTGGCGCTGTTCAAGCTGGACGACAAGTCCGCGATGATCGACGCGCGGGCCGAGGAAGAGCTGATCAACGCCAACAAGCATTTGTTCAAGGACGACGAACTCATCATTGTCATGGGCAAGGTGCGCGATGACCGCTTCTCGGGTGGCAAGCAGCTCACCATCACCCAGGTGTGGGACCTGGAGCAGGCGCGCTGCCGCTTTGGTAAATACCTGCGGGTGGCGGTGAATGCCGCGGCAAACGCTGCGGGCAATGGCGGCACGCCGGATGTGCAAAAACTCTTGCGCGAGTTCCCGGCCAAGCGGGAGCAGACCGAGCAGGGTGAACTGGTGCGCGGTCTGGCCGTGCGCTTTGCGGTACAGCTGGGTGTGGACCAGGAAATAGCGGGTTGCAAGGGCGCGGAGTTTGATTTGCACCTGGATGACACCGCGCGTTTTTACCCCAGCGACGCGGCGTTGGCGGGCTGGCGGGCGCAGGCAAACCAGGGCAAGGCGGTGATCGCCTACGAATAGCAGCCGCGCTTCCGCACTGCGCGGGTCGCTGCCCCATGAGGGGAAAACTAGGCAGGGGTACAGGCCCGGTAGTTGACAGGGATTCTCGTTTGATTTAAATTACTAACCAATTGGTCATTAATTAGTCTCCGATACCCCTTAACCCTCTCAGGTAGTCCCGTCATGCCTCCTAAACCCCTTTCTTTTCCGTTGGCTCTGGTTGCCGCTTCCTTGATGCTCAGCGCCTGTTCCAAGCCGGTCCCCCCGGAAGAGCCTATTCGGGCCGTCAAAGTCATGACCGTGGGGGTCGACTCCATGCGCTCCGGCGCAGAGTTTGCGGGCGAAGTGAGGGCACGTGTCGAGTCCCGCCTGGGGTTCCGGGTCGGTGGAAAGATCGTGCGGCGTCAGGCGGAATTGGGTCAACGCGTGAAGGCCGGAGACGTGCTGGCGCAACTGGATCCCCAGGATTACCAATTGGCGGCTGCGGCGGCCAAGGCCCAGGTGAGCGCAGCCCAGACCAACCGCGATCTGGCAGCGGCCGATTTCAAGCGCTACAAAGAGTTGCGGGATCAGAATTTCATCAGTGGCGCTGAGCTGGAGCGCCGCGATGCCAGCCTGAAGGCGGCCCAGGCGCAGCTCGATCAGGCCCATGCGCAGGGCACGGCACAGGGCAATCAGGCGGCCTACACCACCTTGGTGGCCGACGTGTCGGGCGTGGTGACGGCGGTCGAGGCCGAACCGGGGCAGGTGGTGGCAGCGGGAACTCCGGTTGTGCGCATTGCACAGGATGGGCCTCGGGATGCGGTTTTTTCGGTTCCGGAAGACAAGGTGGCCCAGATCACCGTGGGTTCGAGCGTGGATGTGCGGGCGTGGACTGCTACAGAAACCCTCAAGGGAGTGGTGCGTGAGGTGTCGGCCAGTGCCGATCCGGTCACACGAACCTTCGCGGTCAAAGTGGCGTTGCCGTCCGCAGACGCTTTGAGCTTGGGCAAGACGGTGGCCGTGGTGCCGCATGCGTTTGACCGCAGCGGCGTACAGGTCATCAAGCTACCTACCAGCGCTTTGCGCCAGGACGGCAAGTCCTCGGCCGTCTGGGTATTGGACAGTGCCAGCATGACCGTCAAACTGCAGCCCATCCAGATCGCAACGGCCGATGGCAATGACGTGGTAGTGGCCTCAGGCCTGCAGCCTGGCATGCAGGTGGTGTCGGCCGGCGTGCACGTACTGTCGCCCGGTCAGAAGGTCACGGTCTACAAGGAGAAATCGGCTGCAGCCCTCGTAAATACTGCACAAGGCGCTATGAAGAACATAGCAACTGTTGCGCCGGGAGCAAGCGCTCCGGCCAGTGCAGCGGTTGCGAAGTGAGCGCGCCATGAAAGACCAACACATCCACCCTGAAAAAGGGTTCAACCTGTCACGCTGGGCGATTGACCATGCACCGCTGACACGCTTTCTGATGATTGTGCTGATGGTGCTGGGCACCAACGCATTTTTCCAGTTGGGGCAGGACGAAGACCCGCCGTTCACCTTCCGCTTGATGGTCGTACGCGCCTTCTGGCCGGGTGCCACGGCGCAGCAGATGGCCGAGCAGGTGGCCGACAAGGTGGAGCGCACCCTGCAGGAAGTGCCCAATGCCGACAAGATTCGCAGTTACTCCAAGCCGGGTGAGACCACCATCCTGTTTCAGGTCAAGGACTCGACCAGGGCCGCCGACGTGTCCAACATCTGGTACACGGTACGCAAGAAGGTCGGAGACATTCGGGGCTCCTTGCCCGCCGGCGTTCAGGGCCCGTTCTTCAATGACGAGTTTGGGGATGTTTTTGGCGTGATCTATGCGCTGGAAGCGGATGGATTCAGCGATGCCGAAGTGAAAACCTTCGCGGACTCCGTGCGGCAAACCTTGCTGCGCGTCACCGACGTCAACAAAGTGGAGTTGATGGGGGTACAGGACGAAAAGCTCTACATCGAAATCTCGCAAAAACGCCTGTCGCAGCTGGGGCTGGACATGAACCAGGTGCTGGCGCAACTGGGCCAGCAGAATGCCGTGGAGAGTGCCGGCGCCATTCAGACGCCGCTGGATGTGGTCCAGGTGCGGGTGGCAGGCCAGTTTCAGGCGGTGGAGCAACTCAGTGCCATGCCGATCCGGGGCAGCTCGGGCAACCAGTTGCGCCTCGGTGATTTTGCCGAGATCAAGCGGGAATACGTAGACCCGCCAGCGGTGAAGGTGCGCCATCAGGGCAAACAGGTGATTGCCCTGGGTGTCTCCATGGCCAAGGGCGGTGACATCATTGCGCTGGGCAAGGCGCTGGCGGTTGCGACCCAAAAAATTGACGCGACGCTGCCTGCGGGCATCCACCTGGTTAAGGTGCAGGACCAGCCCGCCGCGGTGGCGAAGTCGGTCAACGAATTCATTGGTGTGCTGATCGAGGCCATTGCCATCGTGTTGACGGTGAGCTTTATCAGCCTGGGGCTGCACAAGCGCAGCGGCAGCACCCACTGGTACAACCGTTACTACGTCGACCTTCGCCCCGGCCTGGTCGTGGGGATCACGATCCCGCTGGTGATGGCGGTCACGTTTCTGGGCATGGGCTACTGGGGCATTGGCCTGCACAAGATATCGCTGGGCTCGCTGATCATTGCGCTGGGCCTGCTGGTGGACGACGCCATCATTGCGGTGGAGATGATGGTGCGCAAGATGGAGGAGGGCTGGGACAAGGTGCGTGCCGCCACCTTCGCCTATGAGATCACGGCCATGCCCATGCTGACGGGCACGTTGATCACGGCCGTGGGTTTTCTGCCCATCGGCATTGCCAAGTCGGCCACGGGTGAGTACACCTTTGCCATTTTTGGTGTGACCGTGCTGGCGCTGGTGTTGAGCTGGCTGGTGTCGGTGTATTTCGTGCCCTACATGGGTACGGTGATCCTGAAGGTCAAGCCGCATGGCGTGGGCGACGAACCCCATGAGTTGTTCGACACGCCGTTCTACAACACATTCCGCAAGACCGTGAACTGGTGTGTGGAGCACCGCTGGATAACCATCGGCATCATGCTGCTGAGTTTTGCCGCGGGTATTGCGGGCATGGGCCGTGTGCAGCAACAGTTCTTCCCGGATTCCGCGCGGCCCGAAATCCTGCTGGACGTCTGGTATCCGGAGGGCACATCGTTTGCCGCCAATGAATTGACCACCAAACGCGTGGAAGCCCGATTGCTGCAGGAGCCGGGAGTTGACACCGTGAGTACCTGGGTGGGCTCTGGTGTGCCGCGTTTCTACTTGCCGCTGGACAATATTTTCACGCAGAGCAATGTGTCGCAATTCATCATCGTGCCCAAGGATCTGAAGCTGCGGGAGCCCTTGCGCATCAAGCTGCCGGCCCTGATTGCCCAGGAGTTTCCCGAAATACGGGCCCGGATCAAGATACTGCCCAATGGCCCGCCTGTCGCGTACCCCGTGCAGTTCCGGGTGGTGGGCCAGGACCCGGTGGTGCTGCGCGAGCGTGCCGACGAGGTCAAAACGGTCATGCGGGCCAGCAGCAATACCCGCGGGGTCAACGACAACTGGAATGAATCCATCAAGTCGATCCGCCTGGACATTGACCAGACCAAGGCCCGCGCGCTGGGTGTTTCCAGCCAGAGCATTGCCCAGGCGTCCAAGACCATGTTCGGCGGCACGACCGTGGGCCAATACCGCGAGGGCGACAAGCTGATCGACATCGTGCTGCGCCAACCGCAGGACGAACGCAACACGATCACCGACGTTGCCAACGCCAACCTGCCAACCGCGAGTGGCAAATCGATTCCGTTGACGCAAATTGCCACGCCGTCGTTTGCCTGGGAGCCCGGTGTGATGTGGCGTGACAACCGGGACTACGCCATCACGGTGCAGTCGGACATTGTGGAAGGCTTGCAGGGCGCCACGGTGACCGCTGAACTTCTGCCCGCGTTGCGTGCGTTGGAAGCGGGCTGGAAGAGCAAGGGCTTGCTGAACTACCGCATTGAGGTGGCCGGTGCCGTGGAAGAGAGCAGCAAGGGCTCAGCATCGATTGCCGCAGGCATACCAATCATGCTGTTCATCACTTTCACCCTGTTGATGCTCCAGTTGCACAGCTTCAGTCGCGCCATGCTGGTATTTCTGACCGGCCCGCTGGGCATCGCCGGTGTGGCCGCGGCCTTGCTGGTGTCCGGGCGTCCGTTTGGCTTTGTGGCGCTGCTGGGCGTCATTGCCCTGATGGGCATGATCCAGCGCAACTCGGTGATCCTGATCGACCAGATTGAGCAGGACCGGATTGCCGGTGTGCCGGTTTGGGACGCCATTGTGGAGTCGGCGGTGCGGCGCCTGCGCCCCATCGTGTTGACCGCTGCGGCTGCCGTTCTGGCGATGATTCCGTTGTCGCGCTCGGTTTTTTGGGGACCAATGGCTGTCTCCATCATGGGTGGGCTGATTGTCGCCACGGTTTTGACCTTGCTGGCACTGCCGGCCATGTACGCCGCCTGGTTCCGGGTGAAGCGTGAAACACCGGCATTTTCCTGAGTTTTTCCTGTTCAACCCGGCGCGGCGTCACATCTTTATGCTTCCGGCCTTAAAGTGGGGCGCCCGCTGCAGGTTAAAATAGCAGGTTGACCAATTTCAATTGGGTGGTCAGAGTCCGGCAGACAGCGTCTGCAAGAGACGATTGACCGCCCATTTTGTTTTTTTGCGCGGGTGGCGAAATTGGTAGACGCACCAGGTTTAGGTCCTGACGCTGGCAACAGTGTGGGGGTTCGAGTCCCCCCCCGCGCACCACTTTGAATATCAGATTAGTTAGTTTAGGAGATCGACCATGGCCGTTACTGTAGAAACTCTGGACAAGCTGGAGCGAAAGATCACGCTGACTCTGCCCGTCGGCGTCATCCAGACTGAAGTGGATTCGCGCCTGCGCAAGCTGGCCCGCACCGTCAAGATGGACGGTTTTCGTCCCGGTAAAGTTCCCATGAACGTGGTGGCACAGCGCTATGGCTATTCTGTGCACTATGAAGTGATGAACGACAAGGTGGGCCAGGCCTTTGCTGCTGCGGCCAACGAGGCCGCGCTGCGTGTTGCCGGCCAACCCCGCATCACCGAGAGTCAGGCTTCTCCCGAGGGACAGATGGCATTTGATGCCATATTTGAGGTGTTCCCGGAAGTCAAAATTGGCGATCTGTCCAGTGCCGAAGTGGAGAAGGTCAGTGCCGAAGTCACCGACGCTGCGATCGACAAGACGGTTGAAATCCTGCGCAAGCAGCGCCGCACCTTTGCGCTGCGCGCCAAGGACGCTCCTGCACAAGACACCGACCGCGTGGTGGTGGATTTTGAAGGCAAGATCGATGGCGAGCCCTTTGCGGGTGGCAAGGCTGAAGACTACCAGTTCATCGTCGGCGATGGCCAGATGCTCAAGGAATTCGAAGAGGCGGTTCGCGGCATGAAGCTGGGTGAGAGCAAGACCTTTCAGCTGGCGTTCCCAGCCGATTACCATGGCCAGGACGTGGCCGGCAAGACTGCTGACTTCATGGTCACCGTGAAGAAAATCGAAGCGGCCCATTTGCCCGAAGTGGATGGCGCCTTGGCCAAGTCACTGGGTATTGCAGACGCAACCGTCGAAGGCTTGCGCGGTGATATTCGCAAGAATCTGGAACGCGAAGTGAAACACCGCCTGCTGTCACGCAACAAGCAAGTTGCCATGGAAGCTTTGGTGTCCAAGGCCGAGCTCGACTTGCCGAAATCCAGTGTGCAGTCCGAGTTGGAGCGCATGATTGAAAGCGCCCGTGCGGACCTGAAACAGCGTGGTGTCAAGGACGCCGACAAGGCCCCCATCCCTGATGACATCTTCCGTCCGCAGGCTGAGCGCCGCGTGCGCCTGGGCCTGGTGGTGGCGGAGCTGGTTCGCGCCAACGCACTGCACGCCAAGCCCGAGCAAATCAAGTCCCACATCGACGAACTGGCTGCCAGCTACGAAAAGCCGGCCGATGTGGTGCGCTGGTACTACGGCGACAACCGCCGCATGGCCGAGGTGGAAGGTGTCGTAATTGAGAACAACGTGACAGAATTCATTTTGTCCACCGCAAAGGTAAGCGAAAAGGCCATTTCGTTTGACGAACTGATGGCCCAGAACTGAGTGCGGATTCGCTGAAACAGCGGACCCATTCTTTGCATGTGGGGCTTGGACAGGGCTTGTAGTCCTGTAGGCAAGCCCCATTTGCATTCAGGATCTGGTTTTTTTCGTTACAGTCAGTACTGTTTTTTGGAGACGCTATGAATGTGAAGTATGGTGCGGTAGGCAGCATGGAAACGCAGGGTTTGGGCATGGTCCCCATGGTGATCGAGCAATCGGGCAGGGGCGAGCGCTCGTACGATATTTACTCGCGGCTGCTCAAGGAGCGTGTCATTTTCCTGGTGGGCCCGGTGAATGATCAGGTCGCCAATCTGGTTGTCGCCCAGCTGCTGTTCCTGGAAAGTGAAAATCCTGACAAGGATATTTCTTTCTACATCAACTCACCCGGTGGCTCGGTCAGTGCGGGCATGGCGATTTTCGACACCATGAATTTCATCAAGCCGGAAGTGTCGACACTGTGCATCGGCATGGCGGCCAGCATGGGCGCGTTCCTGCTGGCGGCAGGTGCGAAGGGCAAGCGGTTTTCCCTGCCGAATTCCAAAGTCATGATCCACCAGCCGTCTGGTGGCAGCCAGGGGCAGGCTACTGAAATCGAAATCCAGGCCCGCGAAATCCTGAAGACCCGTGAGCAGCTCAACAAGATTCTGGCCGAGCGCACCGGCCAGTCACTTGAGCGCATTGCGCGCGACACCGAACGCGACTATTACATGTCGGCCGACGAATGCAAAGACTATGGACTGATTGATCAGGTGATTTCCAAACGCGTCTGATCGCATCCACCGTTCACCCCGGCGGTGCCTTGCGGCGATGCAGGCACCGTTTTTTTATTTGAGTATCATTCGGACATCTTCCGAAAAGGCGAGCGTCACATGGCCGAGAAAAAAGGCTCTTCCAGCGAAAAAACCCTGTATTGCTCTTTTTGCGGCAAGAGTCAGCACGAGGTCAAGAAACTGATCGCGGGACCTTCCGTTTTTGTGTGCGATGAGTGCATAGAACTGTGCAACGAGATCATCCGTGATGAGTTGCCCGCGACAACCGAGGGCAAGGACACCAAGAGCGAACTACCCACGCCGTCTGAAATCAAGGCCAATCTCGACAACTATGTGATTGGACAGGAGCCTGCCAAACGCACACTGGCCGTTGCGGTGTACAACCACTACAAGCGTCTGCGGCACAAGGAAAAGGCCAAGAAGGACGAAGTGGAGTTGGCAAAGAGCAATATTTTGCTGATCGGCCCCACGGGTTCCGGAAAGACTTTGTTGGCCCAAACCCTGGCGCGCATGCTCGATGTTCCCTTTGTGATGGCCGACGCCACGACGTTGACCGAAGCCGGCTATGTTGGAGAGGATGTCGAAAACATCGTTCTCAAGCTGCTGCAAAGTTGCAATTACGAAGTCGAGCGTGCACAGCGCGGGATTGTGTACATCGACGAAATTGACAAGATTTCACGCAAATCCGACAACCCGTCGATTACCCGGGATGTGTCGGGTGAAGGTGTGCAGCAGGCGTTGCTCAAGCTCATCGAGGGCACCATGGCCAGCGTTCCTCCCCAGGGCGGCCGCAAGCACCCGAACCAGGATTTTGTGCAGATCGATACGACCAATATCCTGTTCATTTGTGGTGGCGCCTTTTCAGGTCTGGAAAAGGTCATTGAGAACCGCACCCAATCGTCCGGAATGGGTTTTGGCGCAAGCGTCAAGAGCAAGCAGCAGCGCAGTTTGACCGACGTCTTCAAGGAGGTTGAACCGGAAGACCTGATCAAGTTTGGCCTTATTCCCGAGTTGGTCGGGCGCATGCCGGTGGTGGCTGCGCTGGCGGAACTGACCGAAGACGCCTTGGTGCAAATCCTGACCGAGCCCAAGAACGCATTGGTGAAGCAGTACACCAAACTATTGGCCATGGAAGGCGCGGAGCTGGAGATTCGTCCGTCGGCACTGAAAGCCATCGCCAAGAAGGCCTTGGCCCGCAAGACTGGCGCCCGTGGATTGCGCTCGATTCTGGAGCAATCCCTGATTGATACCATGTACGAGTTGCCCAATGCCAGCAATGTTGAAAAGGTGGTGGTTGATGAGTCCACCATTGACGAGAACAAGCCACCTCTTCTGGTGTATCGCGAAATAGCCAAGAAAGCCTGATACGGGCTTTGGACAATTGCCTGATATGAAGGGCTTTTGTGCAGGAATATTGGAGTATTTGGGCTCCAGCTGCTTTGATAATGGGAGTTCGCTTGAAATTCAGGATTCCCGTTCCATATTCAACAGGTAACTAAGAGGTCCCCTATGTCTGGCCATTCCCCACTGCCTGCTACCCCCATTGAACTGCCACTGCTGCCGTTGCGCGATGTGGTTGTGTTTCCGCATATGGTCATTCCACTGTTTGTGGGACGTCCAAAAAGCATCAAGGCGCTTGAAGCTGCCATGGAAACCGACCGGCGCATCATGCTGGTGGCCCAAAGAACGGCCGCCAAAGACGATCCGCTGGTGTCCGACATGTTTGATGTTGGTTGCGTATCCACCATTCTGCAAATGCTGAAATTGCCCGATGGAACGGTCAAGGTGCTGGTAGAAGGCCACCAACGCGCGTCGGTCAACAAGATCGAAGAAGGCGAGGCTTTTTTCTCGGCAAATATCACGCCCATCGCTGTGCTGCCGGAAATTCCTGAGAAGGGCCGCGGCAAGGCCAGCGAGGTGGAAGCCTTGCGCCGCGCCGTGATGCAACAGTTTGACCAGTACGTCAAACTGAACAAGAAAATTCCGCCCGAAATTCTGACTTCCATCTCCAGCATTGACGATGCGGGACGCTTGGCAGACACCATCGCTGCGCATTTGCCACTCAAGCTCGACAGCAAGCAGACGGTACTGGGCTTGTCCAGCGTGAAAGAGCGCCTGGAAAACCTGTTCGAACAGATAGAGCGCGAAGTCGACATTCTGAACGTGGACAAAAAAATTCGGGGGCGCGTCAAGCGCCAGATGGAGAAAAATCAACGCGACTTCTACCTGAACGAGCAAGTGAAAGCCATTCAAAAGGAGTTGGGCGAGGGCGAGGAAGGGGCCGACATCGAGGAGATCGAGAAAAAGATCAAGGCCGCCAAGATGCCCAAAGAGGCTCTCAAGAAGGTTGAAGGCGAACTGAAGAAACTGAAGCTGATGTCACCCATGTCGGCAGAAGCGACTGTCGTTCGTAACTACATTGACGTGTTGGTGGGCTTGCCGTGGGCCGCCAAGACCAAAATCAAACACGATCTGGCCCATGCCGAGGCGGTCTTGAACGAAGATCACTACGGGCTGGACAAGGTCAAGGACCGCATTCTGGAGTACCTTGCGGTTCAGCAGCGAGTAGACAAGCTCAAGGCGCCCATTTTGTGCCTGGTTGGACCTCCCGGTGTCGGCAAGACATCTCTAGGGCAGTCGATTGCAAAGGCAACCGGTCGCAAGTACGTTCGTATGGCATTGGGCGGCATGCGGGACGAGGCGGAGATTCGCGGTCATCGGCGCACTTACATCGGTGCTATGCCGGGCAAGGTCCTGCAAAGCTTGTCCAAAGTGGGTACGCGCAATCCCTTGTTCCTGCTCGATGAAATTGACAAGTTGGGAACGGACTTCCGGGGCGACCCCAGCAGCGCGCTGCTGGAAGTGCTGGACCCGGAACAGAACCACAAGTTTGGTGACCACTACGTCGAGGTTGACTATGACCTGAGCGATGTGATGTTTGTCGCCACGTCAAACTCCATGAATATTCCATCAGCGCTATTGGACCGGATGGAAGTGATTCGTTCGTCGGGGTACACCGAGGACGAAAAGACCAACATCGCCATCACGTATTTATTGCCGAAGCAGATGAAGAATAACGGTGTCAAAGACACCGAGTTGTCCATTGCCGAGGATGCCGTGCGCGACATCGTCCGCTACTACACCCGTGAGGCCGGCGTGCGTTCCCTGGAGCGCGAGTTGTCCAAGATCTGTCGCAAGGTGGTCAAGGGGCTGCTACTGAAGAAACTCAAGCCCCACGTGGTCGTCAATGCCGACAATTTGAACGACTATCTGGGCGTGCGCAAATACACCTATGGACGCGCTGAACAGCAAAACCAGGTTGGGCAGGTCGTAGGCTTGGCATGGACAGAAGTCGGTGGTGATTTGCTGACGATTGAGGCGGCTCTGACCCCCGGTAAAGGCGTGATTACACGCACCGGTTCTTTGGGCGATGTGATGAAAGAGTCTGTCGAGGCTGCACGCACTGTTGTGCGCAGCCGAGCACGCAGGCTTGGCATCAAGGATGAGATATTTGAAAAGAAGGATATTCACATTCACGTGCCCGATGGCGCAACGCCGAAAGATGGCCCCAGTGCTGGCGCTGCTATGACCACCGCATTTGTTTCTGCACTCACCGGCATTCCGGTTCGTGGAGATGTGGCCATGACCGGAGAGATCACACTGCGCGGCGAAGTCACTGAGATTGGTGGCTTGAAAGAGAAGCTTCTGGCCGCCTTGCGCGGAGGCATCAAGACCGTGTTGATTCCGGAAGCCAATGCCAAGGACTTGCAGGATATTCCGGAGAACGTCAAGAACGGACTGGAGATCATTCCCGTGCGCTGGATAGACAAAGTGCTGGATTTGGCGCTGGAGTCAAAACCGGTGCCACTGCCAGACGAAGAAGTCGCGTCAGCAACACCGGTTGTGGCGCCCAGTGTGCCGGTTTCAGATTTGCAGGGGTCCGTCAAACACTGACGCGCGCACTGCCCTCAAGAAACTTTTGTTTTTTGCCCATGTTTTCGCAAACTTTGTAAAAAGCGCGCTATAATTTAGGGCTTGAAACGCGGGAATAGCTCAGTTGGTAGAGCGCAACCTTGCCAAGGTTGAGGTCGAGAGTTCGAGACTCTTTTCCCGCTCCAGATTGCAAGAGAAGGGAAGCTTAATGCTTCCCTTTTTTATTAGAATGATCGTGGCATGGCAGGTATTGCAGGCTGGATCATAGTGGCGCGGTAGCAAAGCGGTTATGCCCCGGATTGCAAATCCGGTTAGTCCGGTTCGACTCCGGACCGCGCCTCCAAAATATATTGGTCAAATGTGCCCCGACAACGTTAGTGGTCGGGGCATTTTTGTTCCACAATAGATCGAACGTGCCCGAGTGGTGAAATAGGTAGACACATCGGACTTAAAATCCGCCGCTTCGTGAATAACGGGCGTACCGGTTCGATTCCGGTCTCGGGCACCATTTAGTGATTTCAGGCAGTCTCAGAACCCCCTAAAACCCGCTCTGGCTATAGCTACAGCGGGTTTTTTGTTGTCTAATGCAGTCTCACGGGGTAACGTGACATACCAACAAATTGACGGTACTTGTGTTGGTACTTGGCAGATGCCAACAAATGAGATACCAACAAAGGGACGCTATGGCACTTACAGACACCTTCGTGAAGAACGTCAAGCCCAATGGCACACCCGCAGGCAAAAAACACTCTGACGGGCAGGGACTGTATCTCCACGTAAAGGAGGCCGGAAAGTATTGGCGCTTGAGCTACCGATTTGACGGAAAGCAGAAACTATTGGCGCTGGGCACCTACCCCGAAGTTTCATTACTCAAGGCCAGACAGCGGCGTGAAAAAGCACGGGAACTGCTGGCAGACGGCATAGACCCCGGCATTGCCAAACAGGAGGAAAAGGCCGTCAAGCTGGCGGCATCCGCAAATACATTTGAAGTCGTGGCGCGTGAGTGGCTGGACAAGTCCAAAAAGGATCGCATGGCTAGCACCCACGGCAAGGTGACCACCTGGCTGGAAAAGGACGTTTTCCCCTTCATTGGCAAGATGCCCATTTCCACCATCGGGCCGCGTGATGTGCTGGGTGCGTTGCGCCACATGGAGGGCAGGGGGGCGCTGGACAGCGTGCAGCGGGTCAAACAAATATGCGGGCAGGTGTTCCGGTACGCGGTTGCCAGTGGTAGCGTAGAGCGTGACGTGACGCAAGACCTTAAAGGCGCATTGGCTAAACACGCCGCTGAAAACTTCGCGGCCATCACCGAACCCAAACAGGCCGGTGAACTGATGCGCTCCATATTCGCCTACAGCGGGCATCCCTACACCGTGGCGGCGCTCAAATTGTCCCCGCTGGTGTTTGCGCGTCCTGGCGAACTGCGCACGGCTGAATGGGCAGAGATTGATCTGGACGCTGCTGAATGGCGCATACCCGGCAGCAAAATGAAAATGAAGGTCGACCACCTTGTGCCGTTGTCCACGCAGGCAGTGGAGATTCTGCGCACCATGCACGCACTGACCGGCCATGGCAAGTACGTTTTCCCTTCCCTCCTGACGGGCGAACGGTCGATGAGCGAAAACACGGTGAACACGGCCTTACGGCGAATGGGCTACAGCGCAGAGGTTCACACAGCGCATGGGTTCCGGGCCATGGCACGCACCATCATGGATGAAGTGCTGGATCAACGGGTAGACCTGATCGAGCATCAATTGGCGCACAAGGTGAAGGATGCCAACGGCAACGCCTACAACCGCACAGCGCACCTGCCAGCACGCAGGATGATGATGCAGACTTGGGCCGATTACTTGGATAAGCTGCGCGTGGGGGCGGACGTAATTCAGATGCGACCCGCTACGTAATTTGCGGAAGTATTCTTGTCCCCAGAAGGCCGGAATAAGGGAATTGTAGAAAGCTCACTGAGCAGTCCCGCGCTTTCCACATGTTATTCACAACTTGTTCCCAGCCACTGCCATTGCCGATAAGAATTTAGGTTCCTACAATTCATTCATGCCAATTCACACAATACCGTTAGCGGTCAAGGCGAATTGGTAGGCGCTCAAAGCAAAACGCCACAAAGTCCTGGCAGGGACGATGCGGCGTTAGGGGCACGAAGGCCATGAAAAGTTGCGACACTATTCAAGCCCTAGTTTATACACCAAGTTCGGTGACGGTGATTGTTTATGAGTCCTTATGGGGCTTTATGACTAACCAGCCATTCAACGGTGTACCCCGTGCTGAGAGCTACTTTTTTAGTTCCATCACTAAGGTATACCCATGCATAAAAACGACACCATTCGCGGCAAAAAGCCGGGCGCACTCACGCCAATTGCATCTAGCATCCCGGCGACTAAAGCAACCATTCACCAATCGGTTTTCGACGCACTGCCAGACAGCGCATTTATTCGAGAATCACAACTGGTGCAAAGCCCCAAGCGGCCAGAGCATCCAGCCCCATTGCCATTCAGCGCACCGACGTTGTGGCGCAAAGTGGCGGCTGGAACATTCCCCAAACCCATCAAATTATCGGAAAGGGTGACGTGCTGGAAAGTTAGCGAGGTACGCGCCTGGATGACGGCGCAGGCCATGGCGTAAGGGCTGGCCATGACCCACACCAACACCATGCAAAAGGCCGCTGGTGCTACCAACACCAACGGCCCACACACTGATACCAACAGCGCAGATTTTCGCACTGGCGGTGGCCGGAATCAATCCCTCGACAGCGGTACTGCCATTGCAGAACCGCAATGCCTGGCGCTGACCACTACGACGACCGAACCACGCGTAAGCACGCAGCAATTGGCAAAACACCTGGGCAACAAGCACCGCAGCCTTTTCGAGCTAGTTCTAAATCATCGTGCCGACTTTGAACAGCTTGGAATACTTCGGTTTCAAACCGGAGTAATCGACGGGCGTGGCCAGCCTGAAAAGTTCGCCATGCTCAATGAAGATCAAGCCACGCTGGCACTGACCTACAGCAAGAACACCCATCGCGTGCGCGAGCTGAAAGTGAAGCTGGTGAAGGCATTCGGCATGGCGCGACGCACCGCAGACATTCGCAAAACCGAGTATCTGCCCCAGTACCACCAACTGCACGACAACCTGCACACGTTGGCAGCGGGTTCACCCAATGAGCGCCATGTTCACGCCAATGTCAACCGACTGTTGAACAAGTTTGCCGGTATCGAAGCTGGCCAGCGTGCGGCGGCGCAATTGCCAGAACAAGCGATGCTGATCGTTGGGCAAATGGTTGCAGCAAAAGCGGCTCAGGGCGCGACAGACCACCACGATGGGTATCAGCGCATCAAAACCACTTTGCAGGCGTTGGAGGCGGCTACGTTGCAGCGGGTGGCGCATGGTTAAGAAAAGCCGCGTTGACGAAAGCCGGGAGCCGGGCCGCTACATCGCATTGCCCACTGCGGTGATTGATTCGCCGGCCTATCAAAACTTGTCGCACACGGCCAAGGCGTTGCTGATCGAGGTAGCCCGGCAACGCTCAGGCGGCGACAACGGTCGCATGTTGTTGTCTCAGCGGTATCTTGCATCACGGGGCTGGCGCAGTGGCGATGTGATCCAGCGTGCCAAGCGTGAGCTACTGGCCGCAAAGCTGATCTATGAAACAGTGCAGGGGCACCGACCCAACAAGGCCAGTTGGTATGCCCTTACCTGGTACAGCCTGGACAAGCTAAACGGCTATGACGACTGCGCGGCAGACGGATTCAGGCGTGGCATGTACGCCAGCATGCAACTGCCAGCCCCACCACCGACCCGCGAAGCCTTGTTTGAAAAGTGGCGTGGGCACGGTGCAACCGGGCAGAAAAAACCATCATCGAAAAAAATCTTTACACCGTCTCACGGAGTAGAGAGGGCCGCTATAGCCCCGCCACACGGTGTAGAGAGCGGTACGCCTACACCGTCTCACGGGGCTATCAGAGGTGGTTTTGATACCCCGCCTACACCGTCTCACGGGGACCCTCTAGATATACCATTCTGTGCTGCTGAATCTTTGCATCTTGCGACTGCACAGCCGACTGAACCGACCCCGCAGACCGAGGCGCAAATGCCTGCAATCGGCGATGACATAGACGGCGATCCGCTTGAGCGGATTCGCGAACACGACCTTGACCCGACAAGGTTTGACCCCACCACGGGCGAGTTTTGCAGGGCGCCCGCACCACCAGCGCGTAAACAAAAGCGGGCGGCTGATCGCTGGGTTGCAACTGCACTTGCGGACCAATCAGATTCAACCCAAGGAGCATAAACATGGTGACGAAAAAAGCGACTGCCAAAAAGCCACCGGCTGCAACACCGGCAAAGAAGGTCACACCAGTGGCAGACAAGCCAAAGTCCAAGACATTGGAGGCGCATGAGATCGTTCTATCGACGGTCATGCAAAACGCGGTAGGCGTGCTGTCCTGGAGCAAGTTCGCCGGGGAGGCTAACCTGAATGAGCTGGTGCAAGACCTGGACAAGCGAATCGATAAGATCAAGGACGGGGACATGAGTTCGGTCGAGGCCATGCTATTTGGACAGGCTAAAGTCTTGGAAACCATGTTCACCAGCCTGGCAAGACGGGCGGCCAACAATGATGGCCTGAAGCAGTTTCAGGTCAATCTGACCCTGGCACTCAAGGCGCAGGCGCAATGCCGGTCAACACTGGAGGCGCTGGCCGAGATCAAGAACCCTCGCCCTGTCCAATTCGTGAAGCAGGCCAACATGACCACCGGGCCGCAACAGGTGAACAATGCCTATGCCGGTACACCATTGCATAGTGGCACACCCTCAGGCGCGGGAAATATTCAGAGTGAGCAAAACAAACTATTGGAGGCAGATCATGGCAACTACCTGGACACCAGAGCGCAGGGCGCGGCAAGCCGAGTTAATCAGACTTTGGATGCCGTGGGCTAAGTCCACCGGGCCGAGGTCGCTTGATGGAAGGCAGCGAGTAGGGCGCAATGCCTGGAAGGGGGGCCACCGGCGACAATTGCGGGAGCTATCCAAGCTGGTCAATGCCGAGGTTCGGGCATCGCGAGAGCTGGTTTCAAGGTGCCACTAGGCCGGGGGGCATCAAAAGTCTGGAGCATGGAGATGCAGGAAACCGCACGGCATCTCACGCAGTCAAAATATCCCTGTAGGGCATTGATTCAAATCGCGGTGGAAATTCAGCAAACGGGCCGGGCGGGTAGCAGAAAGTCAATTTGACCTGTTCACCCAGAGTTTTTCTGGGCCGGATCTGCCCCCGCGTGAGTATCGGCGTGGCACAATCAATTCCAATGTTTCAAAACCCCAACAATGGGGACACTTTGGAAAATGACGGTACTTTTGACGGTACTTTTTCAAAGCGCCACCGAGGAAGTGAGCATCCATGCGGGCTAGCGGCCTGAATGGGGTTCCGGTCTCGGCACCATTTAGTAGGCACCTCATACACTTCAGCTTATGCCTCGCTATAACGCTCCATTTGAAATCCATGTCCATGGACAGGTCGCCTTGCGTACGGAAGTCCGGTTTGAGCAGTTGCAAGATGCGCTGAAGCCGTTGTGGAAGTACGCCGGTGCCCGCTCTTTGTCAGACGGCGCCAATAGCGCCTACGAAGATGAGCCAGGGATAAAATTTGACGCCCAAGACCACATGCTCCAGATGTGCTGGACTGTTGCCGGAGACCATGATTTTCGCCAGGCTCTGGATGAACTGTGCATGAATCTGAATGAGGTCGCGGACGCTGGCGCAGCAATCGAAGTAACGTTTTATGATGCTGACTTCGATGAAGAAGAGGGCCAGCCTGGTATCGAATCAAGAGACGACTTCCTGATGCTGTTTGTTGGCCCCAATCCTGCTGCCATCATGCAGGTACAGCGGGATCTACTTGTGCAGGATGTCATCAGCCTGATGGAACGTCATTTCGATGGGGCGGAGCTGAGCGGTGTTGTGGGCGAAGTCGACAAGCTTTTCACACAACGTTTTGATGCGTTGGTTAGCTCCCTTGCCCTTGGAAAACCACCTAGCGGATCCGGTGGAAACCACGGTGGTGGCCATGGCGGAGGCCGCAAGCCGCGGCACCTGCACTGACTTCGCCAGAAAATCGTGGCTCCTTTCAAGCTCCCGAAAATCTGGAACTTCTTTGTGTCGAAATTGAGTGTGAGTCTGGGGTCGCTGTCGCATAGGCCCGATCGGCATGCTTAAGAAGATCCGCGCCGATCAGCTTGTGGTGGGAATGCACCTGAAGGAGTTTTGCGGCTCATGGATGGAGCATCCCTTCTGGCGAACTGGTTTCGTCATCGTTGATCCCAAGGACATAAAGACCATTCTTGCCAGCAGCATCAAGGAGGTGTGGATTGACGCCGACAAAGGGCTGGACGTGGCCAGCGGCGAGTCAGCGATGTCCGAGGCCGAGTCTGAAGCTCAGGTCGAGGCGCAGTTGCAACAGGCGGTGACCGAGAGACGCGAACTGGCACCGGTCTCGATGGGCGTGGAACTGGAGCGCGCCGCCAAGATATGCTTTCAATCCAAGCAAGCGGTTATTTCCATGTTCCAGGAAGCACGCATGGGTAAGTCGGTCGACATTGGTGGCGCGCAGCAGTTGGTGGAAGAGATTTCGGATTCTGTTGCCCGTAACCCGGGCGCGCTCATTAGCCTGGCACGTTTAAAGACGGTTGACGACTACACATATATGCATTCTGTGGCGGTGTGCGCCATGATGGTCGGCTTGGCCAAGCAGCTCGGTCTGGATGAAGAACAAACCCGCACGGCTGGCATGGCTGGACTCATGCACGATTTGGGCAAGGCGTTGATGCCCATGGATGTTTTGAACAAGCCGGGAAAATTGTCCGAGGCGGAATTCAATATTATCAAGACGCACCCCGCTGAGGGGCACCGCATGCTGTTGACGGGTCGCAACGTTGATCCGCAGGTGCTGGACGTGTGCCTGCACCACCACGAAAAAACCGATGGTTCCGGCTATCCCAAAGGCCTCAAAGCCGATGAAATCAGCCTGTTTGCAAAGATGGGGGCCGTATGCGATGTGTACGACGCCATAACCTCCAATCGTCCCTACAAGTCTGGCTGGGATCCGGCTGAGTCGTTGCGCAAGATGGCCGAATGGGCCAATGGGCACTTCGATGGCAAAGTCTTTCAGGCCTTTGTGAAGAGTCTGGGCATCTATCCCATAGGTTCGCTGGTGAAGCTCACGTCAGGGCGCCTTGGAGTTGTCGTCGAACAGACTGGAAAGTCTCTGACAACACCATCGGTAAAGGTCTTCTACTCCACCAAGTCCAATATGCGGATTCTTCCTGAAGTGATTGATCTGTCACTACCCGGGACAATCGAGAAAATTGTCAGCCGCGAAGACCCGGCGAAGTGGCGCTTCGCGGATCTCAATGAACTTTGGTCCGGGTCCAGCAAGGCCCCGTGGTGAACCCGACGCGGTGACCACAAGGGCCGTATCGGGTTCTCCGGCCTATGCCGTCTTGGGTTTTGGGTTGTACTTGCCCAGTTCGGCCTTGGCAATGGCATTGCGGTGCACTTCATCGGGGCCGTCCGCAAAGCGCAGCGTGCGTGCATTCGTGTAGCTATAGGCGAGCGGGAAATCATCACACATGCCGGCACCACCGTGAACCTGCATCGCCCAGTCGATCACGTCACAGGCCATGGTGGGCGCGACGACCTTGATCATGGCAATTTCGTTCTTCGCAAACTTGTTGCCCCCGATGTCCATCATCCAGGCTGCTTTGAGGGTCAACAGGCGTGCCATGTCGATCTTGCACCGTGCCTCGGCAATGCGTTCTTGTGTCACGGTTTGGGCCGCAATGGGTTTGCCAAAGGCGACACGTGACGAAGCACGTCTGCACATTAATTCCAGTGCGCGTTCAGCCAGACCGATCAGGCGCATGCAATGGTGGATGCGGCCGGGGCCGAGGCGTCCCTGGGCAATTTCAAATCCGCGGCCTTCGCCGAGCAATATGTTCGTCGTTGGTACCCGAACGTTCTCGAAGAGTACCTCCATATGGCCGTGCGGCGCATCGTCATAGCCAAATACGTTGAGTGGGCGCACCACCGTGATACCCGGCGTATTGGCGGGAACCAGCACCATGCTTTGCTGCGAATGGCGGGGCGCTTCTGGATCCGTCTTTCCCATAGTGATGTAGACCGAGCAGCGGGGATCGCCGGCACCGGAGGTCCACCATTTGCGGCCGTTGATAACGTAGTCATCGCCTTGGCGTTCAATGCGGGTCTCAATGTTGGTGGCGTCACTCGACGCAACCTGCGGCTCGGTCATCGCGAATGCGGAACGAATTTTGCCTTCCAATAAGGGCTTGAGCCAGCGTGCCTTGTTTTCTGCAGACCCGTAGCGCGCGATGGTTTCCATGTTGCCGGTGTCGGGCGCCGAGCAATTGAAGACTTCGCTGGACCACATCACACGGCCCATGATTTCCGCCAACGGGGCGTACTCCTGGTTGGTCAGGCCTGCGCCGTCGTATCCCGAAGCCTGTGCGCTGTCGACAGGCAAAAACAGATTCCACAAACCGGCTGCCTGGGCTTTGGGTTTGAGGTTCTCGATGGTTTGCAGGGGCGTCCATCGCTTTCCGGCGGCTGTATTGGCGGCGATCTCTGCGTGGTAAGCGCCTTCGGCTGGATAGATGTGGTCATCCATGAATCGAAGCAAGCGGGTTTGAAGGTCTTTTGTTTTAGGTGAGTAGTCAAAGTCCATGGGATCTCCGGTCGTTTGGTGTCAAAAATGGGGGGTAATCAGGCGGCGCAGGCAAATTTCCACGCCATTTGGGCCAGGGGCCTAGCGCCTGCTGCTGAACTGACTGCCTGAGCGCTTGATGCGGTACCTGCCTCCACGCGCTTGGCGATGCCCTGCAAAATGGCCGCAATGCGGAACATGTTGTAGGCCATGTAGAAGTTCCACTCCGTCTTGAGTTGGTCAGGCCGGGCCAAGCCGGTTCGCTCGCAGTACAGGCGGATGTATTCCTCTTCGCTGGGGATCCCCAGTGCGGCAAGATCCAGACCGGCGATTCCACGAAAAGAACCCGGTGGAATATGCCAAGCCATGCAGTGGTAACTGAAATCCGCCAAGGGATGGCCCAAGGTAGAGAGCTCCCAGTCCAGCACGGCGACAACCTTCGGTTGATCGGCGTCGAACATCAGGTTGTCCAAACGGTAGTCGCCATGGACAATGCTGACCATTTTTTCATTCTTGGCCATGTCCGGAATGTTCTTGGGCAGCCACTGCATCAGTTGGTCCATCTCGGCAATGGGCTGGGTGATGGAAGCGGTGTATTGCTTGCTCCAGCGACCGATTTGGCGTTCAAAATAGTTGCCCGGCTTGCCGTAACTGGCCAATCCGCGCGCCGTGTAATCGACCTTGTGCAGTGCAGAGATGACGCGATTCATTTCGTTGTAGATCGCGGCACGTTGCGTGCCGTCCATGCCCGGGAGCGACTGGTCCCATAACACCCGGCCCTGCATGAATTCCATGACATAGAACGCGCGGCCGATGATGCTCTCATCCTCGCACAAGCAGTACATGTGCGGTACCGGAACATCGGTATCCTGTAATCCGTGCATGACGGCGAATTCGCGCTCCACGGCATGCGCCGATGGCAACAGCTTGGCGACGGGGCCAGGTTTGGCGCGCATCACATAGCTTTTGTTGGGCGTTATCAGCTTGTACGTGGGGTTGGATTGCCCCCCTTTGAACATTTCAACGCTCAAGGGTCCGGTGAAGCCCGGCAAATTCTTCGCAAGCCAAGTGCATAACGCATCCAGGTCAAATGCGTGCTGTCCGGACACGGGCCGTGTGCCCAGGAAATGGTCAAATTCACTCATGGATGTTTTGTTTGGTGTGGGTCGTGGGGTCAGTTGTCTGCATCAATGATTTGCATCAGGGCCACGCGGTCGCGTATCACCAATCCACCCTGCTCGATACGGATCGCTCCGTCGCGTTCCATGGACTTCAATTCCTGGTTGACCCGTTGGCGCGAGGCGCCCAGCAACTGGGCCAGCTCCTCCTGCGCCAGTTGGAGTCCTATGCGCACTTCCGATGCGTCGCTGAGTGACGGAACGCCGTAGCTTCGTACCAGATGGAGCAACTGTTTGGCCAGCCGTGCGCGCAGTGGCAGGGTATTGAGGTCCTCCACCAATCCGTACAGTTGACGGATGCGCCGTGCATGCAGCCTCAGCAGGGCCTCGTACAGCTCGACGTGGAGAGCCAGAATCTTCTTGAAGTCGGCCTTGGCAACGCACAGAATCGTTGTGTCCCCATGGGCGTAGGCGTCGTGGGTGCGTCGGTCCCCGTCGAAAATGGAAACGTCCCCAAACCAGATCCCCGGCTCTACATAGGTCAGCGTAATCTGCTTGCCAGAAATGGAGGTGGAACTCACGCGAACCGCTCCCTTGGCGCAGGCAATCCAGTCCTCGGGCGGTTCGCCTCGGGCAGAGATCAGATCGCCGTCTTTGTGGCGTTTGACGTAGGCGCATCGAAGAATGTCGTGTTTCAGAGAAGGAGACAGGGAAGAAAACCAGCGACCGGCATTGATTGCTGACCGTTCGTCAATAGTAAGGATAGGTTCGTCCATGGCTTGTCTTTTGGGTGACTGCGTGTGTTGGATATGACCATGCCATTGTCACCTGCGAGGCTGCTTCGTGGGCCGGTTTTTGTCGCTTGCGCGTCTTGGTCGCGCAGGCTTGCGCAAGGGGTCACGGGGTATAGGTCACGTATGCGAAAATCCGTTTCACAGATGAAACTCCATAGAAAATTTATATTTGCGATTTTTGGAGTTGCTGTTTTTTGCGCTGCTGCCAGTAGCACGGCATTGACTCTGGGTCGTGCACGCGGTGCAGTGCTTCTAGGGCAACCCCTCAAATTGACCGTTCCGATTCAGCTGGAGTCCAGAGAAGATCCATCTGCGATGTGCTTTGACGCGGACGTTTTTTATGGGGACAGCAAGCAGGATGCCAGTCGGGTTGGTGTGACCAGCGATGTGTCTCCCCAGTCGCAATCGGCCAACCTGTATGTCAGCGCGCTGGGCAATGTCGATGAGCCCGTTGTGACCGTGTATTTGCGAGCCGGTTGTGCAGGCAAAACGTCTCGCCGCTATGTACTCTTGGCCGAACTGGTGACCGAGATGGCGCGGCAGCCTGTCGATGCAGTTACTCCAACGCGTGCCTTGCCCGATGTCGTGGCACCAAGGACCCAAGCCAACCCCGTGGATGTGTCGGAAAACGCTAAGGCAAAGCCCGTAACCAGGCGCTTGAGCGCGACGGGGTCAGGGTTGGAGTCGACGCACACGCCTGCAGCCAACTCAAATCCCAGCGTTGCTACCAGGAGGCCGGCGTCCGGTCGTCCCCGTTTGAAGCTTGCCCCTGTCGACTTGACGGTCGACCGTGATCCGATTCTGAAGCTCAGCAATGAACTGTTGCTGGGGGGCCTGGAGGATCTGCAAAAACGTGCTCAAGCGGTGGCACTTTGGCAATCACTCAACGCCTCACCAGAAGAAGTGCTCAGTGCGCAAAGCCGCCGCCAAGCGCTGGAGGCGGACCTAAAGGGCCTGCACGATGTAACTGCCAAGAATCGCCAGATTCTGGAGGAGCTGACGCGTCGCCTGGACACAGCGGAAACTGAGCGCTATTCCAACCCGCTGGTCCACGCACTAATTGCTACATTGTTGGCGTTATGCCTTGGCTGGGTCTATGTGCGGTCTCGGAGACAACAGGAGGTTGTCGGTGCGCCGCTCTGGTGGCGCGATGAGGGTTCGGTAGATCGTGCCGGGGTTGCGACGCATGTCAGTGAGAGGGTGTCTGCGCAAGCGGACAGTGAGTGGAGTCATTCTGTTCTAACGGAAACGTCCTCCCCTATGCCGCCCGCGGGTGTGGTAGCAAGGCCCCCAGCGGGAATGACAGAGGTTGACATTGATCTTCCGTGGGATGCGCCAGTTGATGTGAATCAGGACGGCATGTCGTCTGTGAGCAAGCCCCAGGCTGCACCGGCGGCGATGACATCCAGGGCACTGCGACACCATGATTTCGCCGATAGCATGACGACGACTTTGCGGGCGGTGAATACGAGAGAAATGCTGGATATCCGGCAGCAAGCCGAGTTCTTCATGACCTTGGGACAGCACCAAGAAGCTGTCGACATGTTGGCGGAGAACATTGATACGGGTGCCGAGGCCAACCCGCTGGTCTATCTCGATCTGTTGAGAGTCCTGCATACACTGGGTCGCAAGGCGGGTTACGACCATTACAGGAATGCATTCAATGGAATTTTTTCAGGACGCGTTCCCGAGTACGCCGATTTCAATCACGGTGGAAAATGCCTGGAGGCTTACCCCGATGTTTGCCATCGCCTCGTCCAGCTTTGGCCATCGGAAGAAGCCGTTGCCTACATCGAAGAGTGTTTGGTCAGCAGGTCCGATGGCGACGCTGCGCATGGGTTCGACCTGGAGGCTTTTCGTGACTTGCTGATGTTGCACGGTGTGGCCATGCGAATGGATTCAGCCCTTGACACCGGTTTCTCTTCTTTCAGCACTGCCAGAACGGTGGCGACTGAAGCAAACTCCCCGAAGATCGACGCGGCGGTCGATTTTGATGTGTCCGAGCCCGTTGGCAATCTCATCGAATTTGATGCCGCCGATTTGCTTCCCCCGAAAGGGCGCATCTGACTAACCCGGGCCCCACTTAGCGTCTGACCTGCAAGGCGCCTGGATTGACGATGTTGGTTGGGGTCCCTTTGATGAAGTTGGTGACATTGTCAAACGCTGCGCCAAATAGCTTTTCGTAGTTGTTTTGTTCCACATAGCCAATGTGCGGTGTGCAAATGCAGTTTTCCAGGCGCAACAGTGCGTGACCCTGCAGTATGGGCTCTGTTTCAAAAACGTCCACAGCCGCCATGCCTGGGCGTCCCCGATTCAAAGCGCTAATCAAGGTGTTGGTCTCAATGATTTCCGCACGTGATGTATTCACGAGGACGGAGGTGGCCTTCATGCGTGAGAGATCGGCATGGCTGACCAAGTTACGGGTGGTGTCGCTCAATCGCAAGTGAATGGACAGCACGTCACACGCTTCAAAGAAAGCCTCCCGACTCGTGGCGACTGCGTAGCCGTCCGCAATGGCCTTCTCCTGCGATGCCTCGCTGCCCCAGATGCAGACCTGCATGCCAAACGCCTTGCCATATCCGGCCACCAGCTGTCCGATTTTTCCGTAACCCCAGATTCCCAGGACTTTGCCATGCAGCTCACTGCCTATGCCGAAATTCGCCGGCATGGAGCCACTTTTCAGGCCGGATTGCTGCCACGCGCCGTGTTTCAGATTACCGATGTAGTGCGGTAGCCTTCGCATGGCCGCGAGAACAAGCGCCCAGGTCAACTCTGCTGGAGCCACCCCTGACCCCACGCCTTCCGCGACAGCAATTCCTCTCTCGGTACAGGCTTGCACGTCCAGGTGGCTGCCAACCCGTCCCGTTTGGGAAATCATCTTCAGCTTTGGCAGTTTCTCAATCAACAGGCGGTTGATGTGGGTTCGCTCCCGAATCAGGACAATGACATCTGCGTCTTTGAGACGTACTGAAAGTTGACCAATGCCCTTAACCGTATTGGTATACACCTTGGCCTGATAGCTTTCCAACTTGGCCGCGCAATCCAGCTTGCGCACGGCATCCTGATAGTCATCCAGAATCACGATATTCATGGACGCAATTGTGCCTTGTCATGGCCTTGCGCATGACTGCCATGATCAAGCTTTAGGAAAGCGCCGCTTCACGCGCAGCCAAACGGTCCAGTTCTGCGCACACATCTGCCATCCGACCGGATATGACCATGCGACCGACGCTGGCCCGGGCTTGCCCTGCTTCGACTACACGGACCACCCGCAAGGGCACTTGCACTTTCATGATTTGACCGGTAGCCCTCGTCATTGAAGCACCTGATGCTATAGATTGAATAGCAAATTCCTGCGTTTCGTGTTTGAACGTTGCACGGTGCGTGGCAGAGTTTCCACCGGTCGTCCACCAGCGCATCAGACTTTGGAGTGGATCAAAAATGGCCGAGCGAATGAAGAAAGCGATGTTCATGGGAATGACTTTCGTGCAGGTTTACATGAGCATGGTGTTGCGAATCAATCCCACAGCCAGGCCTTCAATCTCGAAAGGCTCTCCTGGCTCCACCACAATGGTTTGATAGTCCGGGTTTTCCGGATGCAGCTCAATCAGGTGCTTGTTGCGTCTAAAACGCTTGACGGTTACTTCATCGCCCAATCGTGCGACGATGATCTGGCCATTCTTGGCGTCCTTGGTGGCCTGCACAGCCAACAAATCACCGTCCATGATGCCGGCATCGCGCATGGACATGCCACGCACCTTCAGCAGGTAGTCAGGCTGGCGCTGGAACAGGCTGTTTTCCACATAGTAGGTTTTGTCAACATGTTCCTGGGCGAGAATGGGTGAGCCCGCAGCGACCCGACCGATCAGCGGCAAGGCCAATTGCGCCAAACCTGGAAGTGGCAGGGAGAACTGTTTGAAGCGTGATTCGTTGATGGAGCGCAGCGCATCACTTTTCAGACGAATGCCCCGCGAGGTGCCGCTGACCAGTTCAATAACGCCTTTGCGTGCAAGGGCTTGCAGGTGTTCTTCGGCTGCATTGGCAGACTTGAAGCCGAGTTCATTGGCGATTTCCGCGCGGGTGGGGGGAGCGCCCGTGCGCGCGATGGCGCTTTGAATCAGGTCCAGAATTTGTTGTTGCCGCGCGGTGAGTTTGGGACTTTCAAGCATGCTGACTCCTTGGTTCTGGGCCGGTGGGCTGTGGGTCTATACACACTGTTTCGGCATCCAGTGACTGTATTTTTAACCAGTTTTATTTTGTTTGCAAGCAGAAAGACGAAATATGTTGAAAAAGTTGGTTTTTTTGGGAACGGGTGGGACGATTGCCGGTATTGCGACCGATACGGCGGATAACGTCGGTTACACAGCCGCGCAAGTGGGGGTTGAACGACTGCTGGGTGCCATACCGGGTTTGCAGCACGCGCTGGGCGACAGTGTTCTGGAGTCCGAGCAGGTGGTCCAGATTGATAGCAAAGACATGGGCTGGCGCCAGTGGTGTGCACTGGCACAGCGTGTTCAACACCATCTTGCTCGGCCAGATGTCGCGGCGGTCGTGGTGACACATGGAACCGACACGCTGGAGGAAACTGCCTTTTTTCTGTCCCGGGTTCTGGATGGGCAACTGTTGCGCGAAAAGGCCGTGGTATTGACGTGCGCCATGCGGCCCGCTTCATCCACTGCGCCCGACGGTCCGCAGAACATGCTGGATGCTGTCGCAGTTGCGAGGTCCGAAAGCGCCCTGGGTGTGCTCGCGGTGTGCGCTGGCACCATCCATTCTGCGAGGGATGTACAGAAGGTGCATCCCTACCGGTTGAATGCCTTTGACTCAGGAGAAGCAGGCCCGTTGGGCTTTGTGGAAGAAGGCCGGGTGCGCTGGGTTCATCCTTGCCCAGTGGTCGGGGCGTCGGTGTGCAGCCGGTCAGTGCATCACCTGTCCAGCGCGGAGTGGCCCCGTGTTGAAATTGTCATGAACTATGTAGGGGCTACGGGCGCCACGGTGCGGGCCCTGTGCAGGGTGCCCGCCACAGGCGAGCAGCCGGTGCGCGGTTTCGTCGTGGCCGGGACGGGTAACGGCACGGTTCACGAAGACTTGCTGTTGGCGTTACGTGAGGCGCAAGCACAGGGGCTGGGGGTCGTGCGTGCCACGCGGTGTGCTCAGGGGTGCGTGGTGCCCAGTTCTGCCATTGGTGAGTTGCCAGATTCGCAAGGATTGTCGCCGGTCAAAGCCCGCATTGAATTGGCGTTAGAGCTTATAAATAAGGCCGCAGATGCGGCCCTGGTGAAAACTGCGTTGCCGGTTTAGTGGTCTAGCGCCTCAAAAACACGGCTCTTGATGACATCAACATCGCCCATGCCGCTGACCGCACGGTATTTTGGCGCGCTGGCCGCATCCCGGGCGGCCCAGCTGGAGTAATAGTCCACCAGAGGGCGCGTTTGTGCGCTGTACACGTCCAGGCGGTTTTTCACGGTTTCTTCCTTGTCGTCATCGCGCTGGATCAGGGGTTCACCGGAGACATCGTCCACACCCGCCACCTTGGGGGGGTTGAACTTGACATGGTAGGTTCGCCCCGATGCGGGATGGGATCGGCGTCCGCTCATGCGCTCAATGATGGCATCAAAGGGGACGTCAATCTCAACGACATAGTCCAGTTTGACTCCAGCAGCCTTCATCGCGTCCGCTTGCGGGATGGTGCGTGGAAAACCGTCAAACAGGAAACCATTCGCACAATCGGGCTGGGTCAGCCGGTCCTTGACCAGATTGATGATGAGATCGTCACTGACCAGGCCGCCTGAGGCCATGATGGCCTTTGCTTCCAGTCCTAGCGGGCTGCCAGCCTTGACGGCGGCGCGCAGCATGTCGCCGGTGGAGATCTGTGGAATGCCGTATTTTTGACAAATAAAGGTGGCTTGTGTGCCTTTGCCCGCGCCTGGCGCGCCCAACAAAATGAGTCTCATGGATACCCTCGGATTGAACAAATACTGTATGCGTGGCAGGAAGACCTCCACGGCGCATCACGTCGCGCGATTTCTGTCAGAGAATAGCATGGACCAACCGGCAGCTAACTTACAGATTGCGCGCCCCCGGAAAGAAATAACGCCCTGACACGCTCCAGATCATCAGGTGTGTCCACGCCAGGTCCTGGCGCATGGGTGCTGATATTCACCGCGATGCGGTGCCCGTGCCACAGGGCACGCAATTGTTCGAGGGCTTCCGTGACCTCAATGGGTGCCTGTGCCAATTGGGGAAACAGCCGCAAAAAACCAACCCGGTATGAATAGATTCCAATGTGGCGCAAGGGAGCCGGTTGGGGCAGGGCACGCACACCTTGAGCAAATCCGTCGCGCCACCACGCAATGGGCGCTCTGCTGAAGTACAGCGCCAGCCCGGCGGCGTCCACGACCACTTTGACCACGTTGGGGTTCACAAAGTCAGACACGCTGTCAATGGCGTGGGCCGCGGTGCCCATGCTGGCAAGCGGTTGGTGTACCAGCAAACGCGCAACGGCCTGGACCAGTACCGGGTCGATGAGCGGTTCGTCGCCCTGCACATTGACGACGATCTCGTCGTCGTCCAGCGCCAGCACGTCGCAAGCCTCGGCGAGCCGGTCGCTGCCGGACGCATGGTCTTGTCGGGTGAGGATGGCCTCGATGCCGTGCGCTTGGCATGCCTGGATGATGGAGGGGTGGTCGGCAGCAACCACGATCCGGGTGGTTGACGATGTGCCTGACCGCACGCGTTGGGCGACACGCACCACCATCGGCGCGCCGCACAGGTCCGCAAGGGGCTTGTTGGGCAGACGGGTCGATGCCAGCCGTGCCGGAATGAGGACGGTGTAGCCCATGGGCCGATTTACAGGCCGAGCTCTGTATCGGTGAGGGTGCGTGCTTCGTTTTCCAGCAAAATGGGAATGCCGTCGCGCACGGGGTAGGCCAGGCGAGCGCTGCGGGAGATGAGCTCCTGCTTCTCGCGGTCAAATTCCAGGGGGCCCTTGGTCACGGGGCAAACAATGAGTTCAAGCAGTCTTGTGTCCATGGGCAGATGATAGCTTTGCGGCAAGCCGCTCGGCGACAGCCGTATCGACGGCAGTGAAAAATGCAGCCTCGGGTTGAAACACCAGGGGAACAGCCCACGCTCGCGGCGCGATGGACCATAGCTTGGCTGCGTCCTTCTCTGTGCAAATAATATCGTAGCCCTCATCGATACTGGGTGGTAAGCTATCAAAATGATAGTGATCGGGTAGCGCTATGGTCTGATCCAGTGGCAGGTCCCGTGCCCGAAGCATGGAAAAAAAAGACTCCGGTTGCGCAATGCCTGCAATGGCTGCCAGTGGCCGCGCGTCCGGCGCGTTAAACGCACTCAAGGGTACCGTTGCACCATCGCGACGCACGACACTGGGTGCCAGGCTACGGTGGGCGGTGTAACCTGCAAAGGCGGGGTCACTCCCGGTGTGCAGCGTCAGCAAGCGCGCAGGGTGTTGGCCCACGCGGGCCACCGTATGGCGCGGCCAGTGTTCCCGCAGCGGGCCGGCGGGCAGGCACCAACCGTTGCCGCAGCCCCTGTCATCAAATACGCAGATTTCCAGGTCCCTATACAGACTGTAATGCTGCAGACCATCGTCACAAACAATGATTTCAGTGGCCGGATGGCGCGCCAACAGGGCGGTGGCGGCTTCATGGCGGGTTTGACCCACAAAGACCGGTGCGTTGGTCGCTCTGCGAATGAGCAGGGGTTCGTCGCCCACGATATGTGGCGGGGAGTCGCTTTGCACCTCTATGCAGGTCGTCCCATCGCGTCCATAGCCACGGGATATGACACCCACAATCCGGCCCTGAGCCTGCAGATGCTGTACCAGCGCAATGACCGTGGGGGTCTTGCCAGCCCCGCCGGCGACGACATTGCCAACCACGATGACGAGCGCATCGACGGATTGGGTCTGGAAGATGCCTGCAGCGTAAAGTTGGCGCCGCAACCACACCACCATCTGGAACAGCAAGGACGCCGGCCACAGCAGGCCAGCGATCAGCCCCCGCCGGGTCCACGCGCGCACCAGACTGGCTTGCAGCCGGAGCCGCAAAGCGCCGGGCATGGCGCTATCGGCCACCCGCCTGCGCGGTCGATTGCGTGGCAAAGGTGATCTGGTTCAAACCGGAGCGCCGTGCAGCCTCCATGACAGTGACTACCGACTGGTGTTTGGCACTTGCGTCTGCGCTGATGATGACCACGGTGTCCTTGCCTGCCTTGGCGCCCTCCGCCAGTGCAATGGCGACACTTTCCAGGCTTCGCCCGACGACCGGAACGCGGTTGACGCTGTAGGCGCCGTCGGCACTGACGGCCACAATCAGCTCCTTGGCGTAGTCGCGCTGGGCATCGGTGTCGGCCACGGGCAGCTTGAGCTGCATTTCAGTGAACTTGCTGTAGGTCGTGGAGAGCATCAAAAAAATCAGCACCACCAGTAGCACGTCAATGAACGGGATCAGATTGATCTCGGGCGCTTCCTGGGTTCGGGGGCGAAAATTCATGGTGCTACTTGCGGAACACTTTGAGGTGGCGGGCCAGATGCTCGGCCGAAAGTTCCAGGGTCAGAAGGTAGGCGTCTACCTGACCCCTGAAGTAACGCCAGAAAATCAACGAGGGAATGGCCACGATCAGCCCAAAAGCCGTGTTGTACAGGGCGATCGAGATGCCATGGGCGAGCTGGGCCGGGTTGCCGCCGGTGGCGCCACTGGGCGCTTGCGAGCCAAATATCTCGATCATGCCCACTACAGTTCCAAACAGCCCCATCAGCGGTGCTGCCGACGCGATGGTGGCGAGTGCGGCGAGGCGCTGTTCCAGACGATGCGCCACGATGCGGCCGGTGCTTTCCATGGTTGCGCGCAAGTCGTCTTCGGTGCAGCGCGGGTCCGAGTTGATGGCCCGCAAACCGCTGGCAAGCACCTCGCCCAGTGCGGAGTTTTGTTCCAGTTGCGCAACGACGTCGGGGCCGGGGATCGCGGTTCGCGTGACGCTGAGCACTTCATCAAGAAGCCGCGGCGGCGCAACCTTCGCCGCCTTGAGGCTGATAAAGCGGTCAATAACAATGGCCAGGGCCAGTACGGAGCAGGCAATGAGGGGCCAGATTGGCCAGCCAGCGGCTTGTATGATGGAAAACAAATGGTTACTCCGTGCAGATGCGTTGCATCGTGATTATGGCGCAGGCGTCGTCCACGCCATGACACCGAAATCTGTGGATAACTTTGTGCAGAATTTGAGGTGGAGCTGCCGACTCATTGCACGCCAGTGGGGCCCAGACAGACTGATAGCCATCGTTAGAACAAAATAGCCAATGAAATCAAATACTTGCGATAAGAATTGGGGTTACGGCCGGGGCCTTGCCCCATACAGAATAGTGAGTTCTGGCCTGTGGACGTTATGCCTGGTTTGGCAGAGTGACTATGAGCTCGGTGCATTCCATGATTGAGTCGTCCCAGCCGTTCGCCCCGGTGTCGCGGGTCTGGCAAGTCGGAGCCCTGTGCCG
The DNA here is from genome assembly GCA_030645355.1 of Rhodoferax sp. Classification (GTDB taxonomy): domain Bacteria; phylum Pseudomonadota; class Gammaproteobacteria; order Burkholderiales; family Burkholderiaceae_C; genus Allorhodoferax. The sequence goes on from JAUSNJ010000074.1 coordinate 33,015, forward strand.
CGCCATCGCAGACGCGATGGACGCGCGTTTCAACCCCGTGTGCGTGGCGGGAGAGGTGAGCGGATTTACGCGCGCCGCCAGCGGTCATTGTTACTTTTCACTGAAAGACGAATCGGGGCAAATCCGTTGCGCCATGTTCCGACGCGCAGCGAGCTTGCTGGATTTCAGCCCGCGCGACGGTGACCGGGTCGAAGTTCGCGGTCGGCTTGGTGTGTATGAGCCACGCGGTGAACTGCAATTGGTCGTCGAGAGTATGCGTCCGGCAGGGCAGGGCACACTCTTCGAGCAATTTTTCAAGCTCAAAGCGAAGCTCGAACAGGAGGGGCTGTTCGACAGCACGCGCAAGCGCCCCTTGCCCGCAATGCCCCGTGGCATCGGCCTGGTTACATCACTGGGAGCCGCGGCATTGCACGACGTGGTGACCGCCTTGCAGCGCCGGGTGCCGCACATCCCGGTGGTGTTGGCGCCAGCCTCCGTCCAAGGTGAGAACGCGCCGCGCGAACTGGTGCAGGCACTATCCGGTCTGTACGCCCTTGCCGACGGATCGGTTAGTGCGCAACCGGTGCACGTTGATGTCATTTTGCTGGTGCGCGGAGGCGGTGCAATGGAGGATTTGTGGGCCTTCAATGACGAGCCGCTGGCCCGAATGATTGCCCGAAGTCCGGTTCCTGTTGTCAGCGGCGTTGGGCACGAAACGGACTTCACCATCGCCGATTTTGTGGCTGACCGGCGCGCACCGACGCCGACCGCCGCTGCTGAAATGGTGTCTGAGCCAATGACCGCCTGGCTGGCGGTCGTGACAGCATTGGAAATGCGCATCGCCGACGCGGTGATGCGTTCTGTGGAAAAACAGGCACAGCGCATCGATCAGGCGAGCGCACGCCTGGGGCGGCCATCTGCGCTGGCGCACCGTCAGCGCTTGATGTTGTCCGCTTCGCAACAGCGCCTGCAACACGGTGTGCGCATGGCATTGCAGGCACTGCAGTCGGATGTGACATACCGCGACCAGGGCTGGCGCGACCGTGTGCTCCGTGCGCTACAGGGTCAACACGACCGCTGCCAAAGGGCGGAATTGCGGTTGGGCCTCCTGGACCCTTCGCTGGTATTGCAGCGTGGCTATGCCTGGTTGACGCTGGAGAATGGCCAGACCTTGAGCAGCGTTGCGCAGGCAATTGTGGGTGAGCACGTAAGGGCAACCCTTACCGATGGTGCGGTTGACTTGACCATCCGAAGCTAAGGTGCGAATAAATTCCTACAATCAAGTTCTTTTGCCCACCAATTGAGAGGATTCCATGGAACACACCCTGCCCGCATTGCCGTTTGCTATTGATGCTCTGGCACCTGCCTATTCCAAAGAAACGCTGGAGTTTCACCATGGCAAGCACCACAACGCCTACGTGGTCAACTTGAACAACTTGCAGAAAGGCACTGAATTTGAAAACATGCCACTGGAGGACATCATCAAGAAGTCCACAGGCGGCATTTACAACAACTCTGCGCAGATCTGGAACCACACCTTCTTCTGGAACTGCATGAAGCCTAACGGTGGAGGCGAGCCTGCCGGCGCCTTGGCTGCGGCCATCACCGCCAAATGGGGAAGCTACGCGGCGTTTAAGGAAGCTTTCGTCAAGTCGGCGGTCGGCAATTTTGGTTCCGGTTGGACTTGGCTGGTGAAGAAGGCCGATGGCTCGGTAGACATCGTCAATATGGGTGCGGCCGGGACGCCGCTGACTACGGCAGACAAGGCCCTGTTGACCGTGGACGTATGGGAGCACGCCTATTACATCGACTATCGCAATCTGCGCCAGAAATTTGTCGAGACATATCTGGAGAAGCTGGTGAACTGGAGCTTTGCGGAAGCCAATTTCGCTTGAAGTTAGCGCACTGGCGCACACATGAAGAAGCCGACAATGTGTCGGCTTTTTTTATGGGTTAAAGGGCCGTCCCGATATTTTGGAGCCCGGTTTGACCCCCTTTTTTGCAAACCAGCCCTGGTTCATTTCCAGCACAAAGCGGACCGGCTTGGTTGAGCAGTGAGAGTCCAGCGTTTGCGGTTTCATATTTTCCAGATTCACGATGGTTCCATCGTCCGCAATGAAAGCTGCAGTCAAGGGCAGCAGCGTATTCTTCATCCAAAAACACAGTCGGGTGGGGTTCTCGAAGACGAAGAGCATGCCTTCATTCTGTGGCATCTCCTTGCGGAACATTAGGCCGATCTCGCGCTGTTCGGACGTCACGGCCAGTTGCGTGTCGATTTGGTGAATGCCCACCGACAGAGGAATCCGCTGCAATTGGGTTTGTGGCATATCTTGGGCGCTGGCGATTCCATGGCCAATCAGAAGGGTGGCGAGCAGGGCATTGAAAGTTTTCTTCATGGTGCGATTGTGGCTCAACAATAAAAAATGCCCGCATCAGCGGGCACTTTCCGGGTCAGTGAAAACTGATTACTTGGCCGCCTTCTTGGCTTTGCGTTTGGACTTCTTGGCCTTGTGGGTCGTAGCCTTTTGTTTTTTCATTTCCTTTGCGGGAGCTGGAGCCGCGGCCGGAACCGACTGAACGGCTGGGGCGACAGGAGAGGCGGGTGCAGCGGTTTGGGCAAAGGCGCCCATGCAAACAAAGCCGGCGATCAAAGCAGAGAGAAGTTTGTTCATTTGATATTCCAAAAAATGAGAAGTCGAAACCGGCGTCAATTATCAGGCTTTGTTGGATGTAAACCGGAGGCCCTGTGCCAACCTCTTGACTTGACGAAATCAAGCAGTTTTTTAGGAATAGAATTTATGCACTTTTAGAAGCACGCCTTCTCGGGTATTTGAGATTTCAAGATTCAACGGAGACCATTTTTCCATGTACCAGCACATCAAAATCCCTGCCGAAGGTCAAAAAATCACCGTCAATACGGATATGTCCCTTAACGTGCCAGACCAGCCTGTCATTCCTTTTATTGAAGGCGATGGCACCGGTTTAGACATCACACCGGTGATGTTGAAGGTTGTCGATGCAGCGGTTGCCAAGGCTTACGCTGGCAAACGGAAGATCCACTGGATGGAGGTCTATGCCGGTGAAAAATCTACCAATGTGTACGGCCCGGACGTCTGGTTGCCGGAGGAGACTTTGCATGCGCTGCGTGACTACGTGGTATCCGTCAAAGGCCCATTGACGACACCTGTTGGTGGCGGTATTCGTTCGCTGAACGTGGCGTTGCGCCAGGAACTTGACCTGTATGTGTGCTTGCGCCCCATTCAGTATTTTGACGGCGTGCCCAGCCCAGTCAAAGAGCCCCACAAGACCAATATGGTGATCTTTCGTGAAAACTCGGAAGATATCTATGCGGGTATCGAGTTTGAAGCGGAGAGCGACAAGGCCAAGAAGCTGATCAAGTTCTTGCAAGACGAGATGGGTGTCACGAAGATCCGTTTCCCCAAGACCTCTGGTATCGGCATCAAGCCTGTTTCGCGTGAAGGCACAGAGCGATTGGTGCGCAAGGCCATCCAGTACGCCATTGACAACGACAAGCCCAATGTGACCATTGTGCACAAAGGCAACATCATGAAGTACACCGAAGGTGGCTTCCGTGACTGGGCGTACGGTTTGGCGCAAAAGGAATTTGGTGCCGAGCTGATCGACGGCGGACCCTGGTGCAAATTCAAGAACCCCAAGTCTGGCAAAGACATTGTGGTGAAGGACAGCATCGCTGACGCGTTCCTGCAGCAAATCTTGCTGCGCCCCGCTGAATACAGCGTTATCGCAACCCTGAATCTGAACGGCGACTACATTTCTGACGCACTGGCTGCTCAGGTCGGGGGCATCGGTATCGCGCCAGGCGCCAACTTGTCGGACTCGGTGGCTTGTTTCGAGGCAACCCATGGTACTGCTCCCAAATACGCGGGCAAGGATTACGTCAATCCAGGCTCTGAGATTCTTTCTGCCGAAATGATGCTGCGTCACATGGGCTGGATCGAGGCTGCGGACCTGATCATCAGCTCGATGAAGAAGTCCATCAACAGCAAGAAAGTGACTTACGATTTTGCGCGTCTGATGGACGGTGCGACCCAGGTCAGCTGCTCCGGCTTCGGTCAGGTCATGATCGACAATATGTAAGGAAAAGTGGTGGCGTGATGGCTTGTCCATCACCCTATTTCTGGATAAACCGCCAGGACAAATAGGTCCGTGGCGGTTTTTTTTGTGCCTGCGACTTGAATCGGTGCCCAGCGGCTCCAATTCACAATAGCGGTGCAATCCTTTGAGGTGACCGATAGAATCGTTTTCATGGCTACAAATAACCCAATAAAACCACCTGAACCTCCCGTAAAGCAGCCAGAGCGCGAGGAGGGTGGGGCGGTAGTGCTGGAGCGCCGGACAGAGCGTGTTAAGCCGCCCCAGATGTACCAGGTGATCATGCTGAACGATGACTACACGCCGATGGAGTTCGTTGTTGTCGTCATTCAGGAGTTTTTCGGAAAAGATCTGGAGTCAGCGACACGGATCATGTTGAAAATCCATCTGGATGGCAAAGCGGTATGCGGAGTCTATTCAAGGGATGTCGCGGTAACCAAGGTGGATCAGGTGCTGGAAGCGGCGCACAAGGCGGGTCACCCACTTAAATGTGTCTGTGAACCACTGGATGTGTAGTGAGAATGGAATGTAACCAACGGTAGACCGGGAAACGGTTTACAGTTAATCATCAACGCAAGGCTAAAGGAAATCACATGATTGCCCAAGAATTGGAAGTCAGCCTGCATATGGCGTTTGTAGAAGCACGCCAGCAGCGCCACGAGTTCATTACAGTGGAGCACCTGTTGCTCGCACTGTTGGACAATCCCAGTGCTGCAGAGGTTTTGCGCGCCTGCTCAGCCAATATCGATGATTTGCGCAAGTCCCTTGCGAACTTCATCAAGGACAACACGCCTCAGGTTGCTGGCGCAGACGATGTGGATACCCAGCCCACCTTGGGTTTTCAACGGGTTATCCAGCGCGCCATCATGCACGTTCAGTCCACCGGAAGCGGAAAGAAGGAAGTGACCGGCGCCAATGTGCTGGTCGCCATTTTTGGTGAGAAGGACTCGCACGCCGTTTACTATTTGCACCAGCAAGGCGTGACCCGGTTGGACGTGGTTAACTTTATCGCGCATGGGATCAAGAAAAACGATCCCCCTGAGTCCACCAAAGCCAATGAGAATCCTGCGGAGAGTGACGAAGGAGCCGGAGGTGAGAAATCTGAAAAGACATCACCCTTGGAGCAATTCACCCAGAACCTGAATCAGCTCGCAAAAGACGGGAAGATTGATCCCCTCATCGGGCGTGAATATGAGGTGGAGCGTGTCATCCAGATCTTGTGCCGTCGCCGCAAGAACAACCCCCTGCTGGTCGGCGAAGCCGGCGTGGGCAAGACGGCGATTGCAGAGGGCTTGGCCTGGCGTATCACGCAGGGCGATGTCCCTGAGATCCTCGCTGAGGCCATCGTCTACTCGCTGGACATGGGTGCCTTGCTGGCCGGAACCAAGTACCGCGGTGACTTCGAGCAGCGTCTGAAAGGCGTTTTGAAGGCGCTGAAGGACAAGCCGCACGCCGTGCTGTTCATCGATGAGATCCACACGCTGATAGGGGCTGGTGCGGCTTCTGGTGGCACCCTGGATGCTTCCAATCTGCTCAAGCCCGGTCTGAGTTCCGGCGCGCTCAAGTGCATTGGCGCCACCACATTTACCGAGTACCGTGGCATTTTCGAGAAGGACGCGGCGCTGTCCCGTCGATTCCAGAAAGTGGATGTGGTCGAGCCGACCATCGAGCAGACTGTCGAAATTCTCAAGGGACTCAAGTCCCGTTTCGAAGAGCACCACAACGTGAAGTACGCGGTCGCGGCCCTGCAGGCTGCTGCGGAACTGAGCGCCAAATACATCAATGACCGGCATTTGCCGGACAAGGCTATTGATGTGATTGACGAGGCTGGCGCTGCCCAACGCATCCTGCCGGCGAGCAAGCGCAAGAAAACCATCAGCAAGGCCGAGGTGGAAGAGATCGTGGCAAAAATTGCCCGTATTCCCGCGGCCAATGTCTCCAATGATGACCGCGGCAAGTTGAAGACACTGGAGCGCGACCTGCGCAACGTGGTGTTTGGCCAGGACAAGGCACTCGATGTATTGGCCTCTGCAGTCAAGATGGCACGCTCGGGCATTGGCAAAGGCGACAAACCGATTGGTTCCTTCCTGTTTAGCGGTCCCACCGGTGTCGGCAAGACCGAAGCGGCCAAGCAGTTGGCCTACATCATGGGCATTGAACTGATTCGCTTTGATATGAGCGAATACATGGAGCAGCATGCGGTCAGTCGGCTGATCGGCGCGCCTCCTGGCTATGTCGGCTTTGACCAGGGCGGTTTGCTGACCGAGGCCATCACCAAGAAGCCGCATTGCGTGCTGCTGCTTGACGAAATCGAAAAGGCGCATCCCGCGATCTTCAATGTGCTGCTGCAGGTCATGGACCACGGCACTCTGACCGACAACAATGGACGCAAAGCGGACTTCCGCAATGTGATCATTGTCATGACCACCAATGCGGGTGCTGAGACCATGAACAAGGCCAGCATCGGGTTCACCAACCCGCGTGAGGCCGGTGATGAGGCGGCAGACATCAAACGCCTGTTCACGCCCGAGTTCCGTAACCGCCTGGATGCGACTGTCAGCTTCAAGGCTCTGGACGAGAACGTCATTCTGCGTGTGGTGGACAAGTTCTTGCTGCAACTGGAAACCCAGTTGGCCGACAAGAAGGTGGACGTCACCTTTACCGACAAGCTGCGCAAGCACCTTGCCAAGAAGGGCTTTGACCCCCTGATGGGTGCGCGCCCCATGCAGCGCCTGATCCAGGACACGATTCGCCGGGCCCTTGCGGACGAATTGTTGTTTGGCCGTCTAACCGACGGTGGGCGTTTGACGGTTGACCTGGACGACACGGACGAAAGCAAGACCGAAGTGTTGCTTGACATTCAGCCTTTGCCGGAGAAGAAAGGCCGGGCCAAGCCGGAAGAAGCCACTGCTGGCTCCTAGTCGCTGTTATTCAGTGCAGAAAAAGGGCCCTGTTCGCAAAGAACCGGGTCCTCTTTGTTCCTGACGAATTGGTTTTTCTGGACTACTTGAAGCCCACCCGATCCAGCATTTGCTGTACCTTGACCTGGTTCATTCCCACCACACTGATGGGAATGGTTTCGCTTTTGAAACTGCCGCCGGTCATGGCTTGGAGTGCCGGGTTGTTCAATTTCACGCCTTTCGCCGCAGGCCACTCGTTGTTTCCGTTGGCAAAGTGGTCTTGTGCAGGTGCGCTCGCCAGGTACTCCAGGAACTTGATGGCGTTGGCCGGGTTTTTGGCGTTCTTTGCGACCGCACCGCCAGCGATATTGACATGCGTTCCCCAGGTTGCCTGATTGGGGAATACGACGCCCACGCGGTCCATGATGGCTTGGTCGTCTGGGTTGTTCGAGCGCATGATCCGCGCAAGGTAGTAGGTGTTCATGACCGCAATACCGCATTCTCCTGATGCGACCGCCTTGATCTGATCCGTGTCTCCGCCCTTGGGAGCGCGGGACATGTTGGAGACCATGCCCCTGAGCCATTGTTCTGCCGCCGCATCGCCCAAGTGTTCGGTGACCGACCCAAACAGAGACAGGTTATAGGGGTGCGAACCAGAGCGAATGCACAGCTTTCCCTTGTTCTTGGGGTCGCCGAGTTCTTCGTAGGTGTCCACATCCTCTTTTTTGACTTTTGCCTTGTCGTAGACGATGACGCGGGCACGGGTCGAAAACCCAAACCACGGTGTTTCTCCTGTGGGCGTGGTCTTGCCGCGATACTGTGCGGGGATTGCATCGTCCAGTGCTTTGGATTTGATGGGTTGGAACAAACCTTCGACTTCGCCGCGCCACAACCGACTGGCATCGACCAGCAAGATAATGTCGGCGGGCGACGCGCTTCCTTCGGCTTTCAGGCGGGCCAGAATTCCGGCATCGTCGGCATCCACACGGTTGAGCTTGATGCCCGTTGCCTTCGTAAAGTTGGCATACAGCGCCTCGTCCGTGGGGTAGTGGCGTGCAGAATAGACGTTCAGGACCTGTTCCTGGGCCAAGGCTGCACCGGCGGCCGTACAGACCAGGCAGGCAATTGCAATCTGTTTTTTCATTGTGATTTCGTTTCGTGGGTTGGAAGTCGGTGGCACTGTCATCATATTATAAACGCGAATCATTCTCAATCAGTTGACTTGGATTTAGCTTAAATTTTCATGAAATATTTTTTTGCGTTGGTTTTGACAATCGGTTTGATCGGCTGCGCCAGTGCGCCCAAAGAAGTTATTCCACCTGAACCATCTATTCCTCCGACTGCTCCTGTCGTCGTCGTGGTTCCCAAGATACCCCCGCGCATTGGTCTCGCTCTGGGTGGCGGAGCGGCCCGCGGGTTTGCGCATGTGGGCGTTATCCAGGTGCTCGAAGAGGCAGGCATTCGGCCAGCTATGGTCGCTGGAACATCGGCGGGCAGTCTGGTGGCAGCCTTCTATGCCAGCGGCAAAAGTGGAAAACAGTTGCAGCATGTGGCGGAAACGATGGAAGAGGCTGCCTTTGCCGACTGGACGTTGCCTCTGTTTAACCGTGGCATGCTGCGTGGAGATGCCTTGGCACGTTATGTGAACGGCCAGGTTGGCTCACGTCTGATCGAGGACTTTCCTTTGCCGCTGGGCATCGTGGCCACCGACCTCAACAGTGGTCAAAGCATGCTTTTCCAGCGGGGTGATACGGGTACGGCGGTGCGGGCTTCCAGTGCGGTTCCTGCCGTGTTTCAACCGGTCAGGATTTCCGGGCGGGATTATGTAGACGGCGGTCTGGTGTCGCCCGTGCCAGTGCGTGCGGCGCGCCAGATGGGGGCCGAGTTGATCATTGCGGTGGACATTTCCAGCCCGCCTGATGGTAATTTAGCCGGGGGAACCCTGGATGTGCTGCTGCAGACGTTCTCCATCATGAGCAAGAGCATCAACTACTTTGAACTCAGGGAAGCCGACATAGTGGTGCAGCCTGCCTTGCCGGGGGTATCGAGCTCTGATTTCAGTTCGCGCAAGAAGTCGATTGAAGCGGGACGCCGGGCGATGCAGCAACTGATGCCGCAGCTGCGCGCCGCTATTTCGGCCAAGTCGCATTGAGTCTGAAAAGGCCAAAAAAAAGGCCCCGTCTTGCAACGAGGCCTTGAAGGGATCCCTGAACCTGATGGTTTCGAAAGGACCCGAGGAGACAACCGGTGGAAACACATGTGTTTCCGAATTGGATAAATTATGTCAGGGTTTTCCCTGCGCACCTAGAGTCCACGCTCCAATTAACGCTTCTTGGCAGCTTGCTTGGTTGCGTTGGTCGCTGTGGCAGCCACAGCGTTGAAGTTGGCTTCAGCCATTTCAGTGGCTTGCTTGACGGCCTTTTGCACGGATTCCAGAGCATTGTTGGCGGCAGACACTGTGCTCTTCATGATGGCAACAGCGGACTCCGAACCAGCCGGTGCATTCTTGGCAGCGCTGTCGACCAGACCCATGAACTTCTTTTGCGCTTCAGCAGCTTGGCCTTCAAAGTTCTTGCCAAATTCAGCGGTCGTGCTGGTCGTGATGTCGTACAGGTGACGGCTGTATGCAGCGGTCTTTTCTGCCAAAGGCTGGAACAGGCCGGACTGCAGTGCCAGCAACTCTTGTGCGTCCTTGACGCTCAACAGGGACTGGGTGTGAGCGTTGGCTTCAGACAAGGCTGCTTTGGAAGCGGTCAGGTTGAGTTCAACGATTTTTTCCACGCCTTCGAAGGCTTTTGTGGTCAAACCAAACAGGGTTTCGACGTTTGCTTTGTGGGAAGCCAGAACTTGTTCAACAGTCATCATGTCAATATCTCCAAGAGTTGAGGTAAAAAATTTACTATCTGCCCCGTAACCTGGCCTGTTGGCTTGTACATGTTGCAGTGCAGCATTGGACAAATTATAGGGTGGCTAAAGCACAGTGCAAGTCTTTTTTGCTGCATTGCAACAAATTAGAACAATTTTTCTAAATCTGGCCGTTGTCATCATCGGGTCACACATGCGTCAGCAGGCGTTTTGTGGGCCTGGCTTCCCCGCGCCTCGGGTAAAACGGGCTGGCAGAATCAGGCCATGCCAAATTCCAATCTGTCAAAGCCTTTGCCCGAGCCGCGTAGCGCTTACCGTGCCTTCCGATCCATTGCAACCCGCTGGATGGACAATGACGCCTATGGTCATGTCAACAACGTGGTGTACTACAGTTGGTTTGACACGGCGGTCAATGCCTATCTCATCGAGAATGGTGCACTCGACATCCATGCTGGAGAAACGATAGGCCTGGTGATTGAAACCCACTGCAATTATTTTGCGTCGCTGGCGTTTCCCCAGACGGTCCACGTCGGCATTCGGGTGGCCCGCCTGGGAACTTCCAGCGTGCGCTACGAAGTGGGCATCTTTGGCGACTCGGACCTCACGGCGGCCAAGGGGCATTTTGTGCACGTGTATGTCGACAAGCAGACGCGCAGGCCGGTGCCCTTGCCGTCACAACTGAAAACGGTATTGGAGACCCTGTTATGAGTTCTTTGAGTGTGGATGCGGCGATCACTTCCCGCATGTCGGTCCGGGCGTTTACGCAACAGACTGTCGAGCGGGCGTTGATCGAACAGATACTGCAGGTCGCCAGCCGTGCGCCGTCGGGTACCAACTGCCAGCCGTGGAAGGTCTATGTCCTGCAGGGCGCCAGCCGCGCCACCTTGGTGGAGCAGGTGTGCGCCACCCACGATGCCATTCGTGCCAACCCGGCACTGGCCGCAGAGTATGCGGAAGAGTACGACTACTATCCGCAAAAGTGGGTCAGCCCCTACATTGACCGCCGCCGCGAGAATGGTTGGGGCCTGTATGGGCTGCTGGGTATCGGCAAGGCCGATAAGGACAAGATGCACCTTCAGCACCAGCGCAACTACCACTTTTTTGACGCTCCGGTCGGGCTGATGTTCACCGTTGACCGGGTCATGGGTCGCGGCTCCCTGGTGGACTATGGAGCCTTTCTGCAAAACATCATGGTCGCGGCGCGTGGCCATGGTCTGCATACCTGCCCGCAAGCAGCATGGAATGGTTTTTCCCGGATCATCCTACCGCACATTGGCGCCGGCCCTGACGAGATGCTGGTTTGCGGCATGGCGTTGGGTTATGCCGACGAGACCGCCGTGGTCAACACCTTCCATACGCCACGCGTGCCGGTTCAGGACTTCACCACCTGGCTGGGTTGAAGGCGCCGGAATGACCAAGCCTTCACCGCGCCCTCGTATCCTGGTCACCCGAGCCATCTTTCCGGAGGTGGCGCAGCGCCTGTCCGAACACTTTGACGTGGAGTCCAACGCCACGGACGAAGACTGGAGCGCCGAAGAGATTGCACGCCGCCTGCAGGACAAGACCGGGGCGCTGACCTTTGGCCTGGAGCGCATCGATGCTGCCTTGTTGGCGCGCTGCCCCCAGCTGAAGATCTGCGCCAACATGACCGTGGGCTACAACAACTTCGACCTGGAGGCGATGCGTGTTTGCGGCGTGCTGGGCACTAACGCGCCCGACGTGCTGACCGAAACCACGGCCGACTTCGGCTTTGCGCTGCTGATGGCCACGGCCCGGCGTGTGACTGAGAGCGAGCACTTTTTGCGTGCCGGAAAATGGACACGCTGGCAGTATGAGATGTTCTCGGGTGCCGAAGTGCATGGGTCGACGCTGGGCATCATTGGCATGGGGCGCATCGGCCAGGCCATTGCCCGCCGCGCCGCGTTCGGCTTTGGCATGCAGGTGGTTTATCACAACCGCAGCCGCCTGGATGCCACGCTGGAGGCTGATTGCCGCGCCCGCTACGTCGGCAAGGAAGAGCTGTTGAAGACCGCCGACCATGTGATGCTGGTGGTGCCGTATTCCAAAGAGTCGCACCACACCATGGGCGCCGCGGAACTGGCCCTGATGAAGCCCACGGCCACGCTGATCAACATCGCCCGCGGTGGCATCGTGGACGATGCAGCGTTGGCTGCTGCCTTGCGCGACAAGCGCATTGCCGCGGCGGGGCTGGACGTATTCGAGGGCGAGCCACGGGTACATCCCGATCTGCTGGCCGTGTCCAACGTGGTGCTCACGCCCCATATTGCCAGCGCCACGGTCGGCACGCGCCGTGCCATGGCCATGCTGGCGGTGGACAATCTGATTGGTTACCTGTTGCACGGCAAGGCGGTGACACCGCTCAACGCCGACGGGTTGGCGGCCCGCGCGACGCCGTCGGCCTCATAAGTGCTACTGTTTTTATAGCGATATGCGCTTATTCCACGAGGGCTAGAGCCCGATTTTCCATATGACTTTGGCTGCAAGGACGGATTTGGCGTGAATGATGGACTGGTTTGGGTATTGTTTGCGCTGGGTGTGCTGACCCTGGGTCTGCTGGCATGGATAGCGGCTGGTGTGGCCCGCTTGCGCGGCAATGCGGTAGACGCGGAACAGCAGCGCAAGGATTTGCAGGATTTGCGCGCGCAACTGCAAGCGGGGCACGAGCGGCTGGAGCGCGAGCTGCGCCGCGAGATCGCGGAATCCAGCCAGGGCGCGCGCCAGGAACTGACCCAGAACCTGGCCACCTTCCAGCAGACGTTGACGCAGCAGGGGGCCGAGGCCACGCGCACGCAGAACACGCAGATCGACGCCTTTGGCCAGCAGTTGGCACTGATGCAAAAGTCGCTGGCGGACACGCTGCACACCCAACTCTCCAGCGTCGGTGAATCCACGGCGCGCCGCCTGGCCGAGATGAGCGACACCAACACCCGCAGCATGACCGCCGTGCGCGATGCACTGAACCAGCAACTCGCCCAGCTGCAGACCACCAATTCCGCCAAGCTCGACGAGATGCGCGCCACGGTGGACGAGAAACTGCAGACCACACTGCAGGCGCGTCTGGGCGAGAGCTTCAAGCAGGTGGCCGACCGGCTGGAACAGGTGCACAAGGGCCTGGGCGAGATGCAGACGCTGGCCCAGGGCGTGGGCGACCTCAAGCACCTGCTGACCAATGTGAAGACGCGTGGCATTTTTGGCGAGGCCCAACTGGCCAGCCTGTTGGAGCAGGTGTTCGTGCCCGACCAGTACGCGGTGCAGGTGGCCACGCGTCCCGGCAGCAAGAACGTCGTGGACTTCGCGATCAAGCTGCCCGGCAAATCGGACACCGGCGAGCCGCTGTGGCTGCCCATCGACGCCAAGTTCCCCAATGAGGACTACGAGCGCCTATTGGACGCCCAGGGCAGGGCGGACGTGTTGGGTGCCGAGACAGCGGGCAAGGCACTCGAATTGCGCATTCGCCTGGAAGCCAAGTCCATGGTCGAAAAGTATGTGGAGCCCCCATACACCACCGACTTTGCCATCCTCTTTTTGCCCACCGAGGGCCTGTACGCCGAAGTGCTGCGTCGCCCGGGCCTGATGGAGTCGCTGCAGCGCGACCACCGTGTCACGCTGGCCGGCCCGACCACGCTGTTGGCCATGCTCAGTTCCCTGCAAATGGGCTTCAGGACGCTGGCGCTGGAGAAGCGCTCCAGCGAGGTCTGGCAGGTGCTGGGCGCGGTCAAGACCGAGTTCGAGAAGTTTGGTGGCGTGCTGGCCAAGGTCAAATCGCAAACGGAAACCGTACTGAAGACGTTGGACAGCGCCGAGACCCGCAGCCGTGCCATGGGCCGCGTGCTGAAGAAAGTCGATGCCCTTCCGGATACCCAGGCGCAGGCGCTGATCCCATTTGACAAGGACTTTGACCGGGTGGATGGGGAGCCGGATACGGACGCTGGCACTGCATGAGCGCAACCCCGCCTGCACCCATCCCTGAACCGGAAGTTGCCCAGTCCTGGGCCCTGTTGCGCCTGATTTGTGGCCACATCTGCCTGCACGGCAGCATGGCGGGCCTGCGCATGGCGGCACCCTTGCTGGCGCTGCGCCAGGGGCATAGTGCTTTCTCGGTGGGCGTGTTGCTGGCGTTGTTTTCACTGACCCAGGTGTTCCTGGCACTGCCCGCCGGCCGCTATGCCGATCGCCACGGATTGAAGCGCCCCATGGGTATGGGCGTCATTGCGGCGTCCACCGGGGCGGCGCTGGCCGTGCTGTGGCCACAGTTCTGGGTGCTGTGCCTGGGAGCCCTTCTGATGGGCGGTGCCACGGGGGCTGCGTCCATTGCACTGCAGCGCCATGTGGGGCGCGCCGCCCGTGACTCGACCGAACTCAAGCGTGTGTTTAGCTGGCTGGCCATTGGCCCGGCGGTGTCCAATTTTGTCGGCCCGGTGGCGGCCGGTCTGCTGATCGACCATGTGGGGGTCTGGCTGGGCGGCACCGCAGGAGACGACAACGGCTTTCGCGGGGCCTTTGTGCTGCTGGCCTTGCTGCCCTGGGCCACCTGGCTGTGGGTGCGCCATACGACGGAGTTGTCGCCCGTGCAACCGGTGGCCGGCGCTACGCATCAGCATGTGTGGCATTTGTTGCGCGAGCCGATGATGCGCCGACTGCTGCTGGTGAATTGGTTGCTGGCCAGTTGCTGGGACGTGCACACCTTTGTGGTGCCGGTGCTGGGCCACGAGCGGGCCTTCAGCGCCTCGGTCATCGGTGCCATTCTGGGCGGCTTTGCCATCGCTGCGGCGGCCGTACGGGTGGCAATGCCCCTATTGGCCGCGCACCTTAAAGAGTGGGTGGTGGTCAGCAGCGCCATGGTGGTAACAGCCCTGTTGTTTTCGGTTTACCCGTTGATGGTGTCGCCGTGGTCCATGGGGCTGTGTTCGGTGCTGCTGGGTCTGGCGCTGGGCTCGGTACAGCCCATGATCATGAGCACCCTGCACCAGATCACCCCCCACGCCTTGCATGGCCAGGCGCTGGGCCTGCGTCTGGCCAGCATCAACCTGTCCAGCGTGCTGATGCCCATGCTGTTCGGCACGGCCGGCCTGGTGGTGGGCGTATCGGTGGTGTTCTGGACCGTGGGTGCCGCCGTGGGTCTGGGTTCGCATTTGGCGTGGCGGCTGCGGCCCTGAAACTCGAGAAAACCTAGAGTTTGTAAAACGTACGGATGATGTCCCAGGCTTCCTGCGGATCGTCGGTGTACTGGAACAGGTTCAGGTCCTCGGCGGAGATGGCGCCTTCTTCGACGAGCACGTCCATATTGATCAGGCGCTTCCAGTAGTCCTTTCCGACCAGGATGATGGGAACCGGTGTGGACTTCTTGGTCTGCACCAGCGTGATGACCTCGAATAGCTCGTCCAGCGTGCCAAAGGCTGCGGGGAATGCCACCATTGCCTTGGCGCGCATCATGATATGCATTTTGCGCTAGGGAAAATAGTGGAACTTGAAGCTCAACTCCGGCGTGACGTAGGGGTTGGCGTGCTGCTCGTGTGGCAGCGCAATGTTCAAGCCTAGTGTGGGTGCGCCTGCCTCGGAGGCGCCGCGGTTGGCTGCCTCCATGATGCCGGGGCCGCCACCGGTGCAGATGTACATGCGTTCTTTCTGGGGCAGCGCCATGCTGTGCGTGGCCACGATGCGGCCGAAATGGCGGGCTTGCTCGTAGTGGTGGGCGTTGCGCATATGGCGCTGGGCCACGGCCAGGGTTTGTGCGTCGCCGCTGGCACGAGCTTCGTCAAGTTGGCGCAACGCATCTTCCATGGAACTGAAGCGGGCGCTGCCGAACACCACGATGGTGTTCTCAATACCCATCTCTGTCTGGTCCAGATCGGGCTTGAGCAACTCCAGTTGCAGGCGGATGCCGCGGGTTTCACGGCGCAGCAGAAATTCGGGGTCACCAAAGGCCAGCCGGTAGGCATTGGGCTTCAAGGGAACGCCCGCATCAGCCTGGGCCTGCAGGTAGGCCCAGGCGTCGGACATGGTGCGTTCGTCGAGATCTTTAGAGGTGTCCAAAAGGGGTGTCCTGGTGGTTGTGGAAATTCAATGGAATGCCCTGGCAATGTGTTCCGCCATGCTAACGGCATTGCTAGGGTGGGTGATGCAGTCGGTACTCCAGACCCTGCCGACGCCGGCGTCTTTGATGACCTGCAAGGCGTCACCCGCAAACAGGGCGTGGGTTACGGCCACATCCACCGACGCGGCCCCGGCCGAGAGCAACAGGCGCGCAGCCGCTGCCAGTGTATGGCCGCTGCTGGCCACGTCATCGAGCAGGACGACGCAGCGCCCCTGGACGCGGATGTCTGGCAGGGCAATCTGTACGTCGCGGTCGCCATAGCGAATTTTGTGGCACACCGCGTGGTCGAAACCATGGCGGGCGGCGGCCTGTGCAATCCACTGCGCGGACTCTTCGTCAGGTCCCACCAACAGCGCCTGCGGGAGGTGGGAAGCAATCAGGTCGGCCAGCAGCGGCGCGCCGCTGAGTACGGTGGCTTGCGCTACCGGTACGGCCTCAGCGAGTGTGGCCACGCGGTGCAGATGTGGGTCCACGGTGATGACGGCGTCAAACAGATCGGCCAGGAATTGCCCTACCACTTTTTGGCTCACCACTTCTCCGGGCTGGAAGGCCATGTCCTGGCGCATATAGGCCAAGTAGGGTGCGACCAGCGTCAGGTGTTGGGCGCCCAACGTTCGCGCCGTGCGAGCGACCAGCAGCAACTCGACCAGTTTTTCGTCGGGGTTGTCCAGTGTGCGCAGCAGCACGACACGCGGTGGCAACGCAGATGGCAGGCGCAGCTTGAGTTCGCCATCGGGGAAACGGTGGCGCGCAATGGCGGCCAGGTTCATACCGGCCGCAAGGGCGATACCAGACGCCTGGGTCAGGTCCTCTGCAAAGTGCAGCAACATGGGGGTGTTGGTCATTAGAACTCCACAAAGGCGTGCAGCATGTCGGCAGCCGGTCCGACACAGAAGCCAATGGACTTTTGGCAGGCCTGTCGCGCGAACTCCAAGTCTGCCGCATAACTGGCATGCACCCGGTAGAGCAGGGTGCCGGCCTGCACCTCATCCCCCAGCTTGCACAGCAAATCGACGCCCGCGCTCTTGACTTTGGGGGCGCCGGCCAATCCCGCAATACGCGCGATCTGCAGGTTGTCAATGCTCGTGACCGTACCGGCGTTGGGCGATCGCACGTCGAAAGTCAGGGCGCCCAGGTTGGGCTGGTTGTGGTCAAACGACCGGCTGCCCTGGGCCTGGATGATGTCGTTCATCTTGGCCAGGGCGCGGCCCGAATCCAGAATGTCGCGCGCAATGGCGAAACCATCGCCACCGCGCACGTCGGGGTCGCACTCAATCAGGCGTCCGGCCAGGCGTAGCGACTTCTGGCGCAGGTCTATCGGAGCGCGTGGATCATTCTCCAGCACCCGCATCACGTCGCGCGCTTCCAGCACCGGGCCGATGCCAAAACCTATGGGCTGGCGGCCATCGGTGATCACGACGTCCAGCGACAGCTTCATGCGCCGCGCCACGTATTCAAACAGGCGGCGCAGACGCTGGGCCTCGGGCATGGAGCGCACCTTGGCGGTGGGGCCGATGGGTATGTCCAGCACCAGATGGCTGGAGCCGGCCGAGATTTTTTTGGACAGGATGGATGCCACCATCTGGCCGGGCGAATCCAGCGACAGTGGGCGTTCTACCGAGATCAGCACGTCATCCGCCGGTGACAGGTTGGCGGTGCCACCCCAGGCCAGACAACCTCTGTGTCGACGGACGATTTCTTCCAGTTGATCAACGGGAAGTTCCACATTGGCCAGCACCTCCATGGTGTCGGCCGTTCCCGCAGGGGAGGTGATGGCACGCGACGAGGTCTTGGGGCACAACATGCCGTGTGCCGCCACGATGGGCACGATGAGCATGGAGGTGCGGTTGCCCGGAATGCCGCCGATGCAATGCTTGTCTACCACCAGACTTTCATGCCAGTCTAGATGCCGCCCGACCTCAATCATGGCCTGGGTCAGGAAGTAGACCTCTTCGCGGTCCAGCTCATCTCGGTTGGTGGCAACAACGAAGGCTGTCAGCTCTATCTTGGAGTAGTGGTGTTCGGCGATGTCGTGGACGATGGCTTTGAAGTCTTCCAGGTTGAGCCGCTCGCCACCGAGTTTGCGGTGCAGCGCACCAATGGACTCGGGCGGCTCGGCTTGTGCCACCGTGACGGTGTGGCCGTCTTCCACGCCCATTTGGGCAAAGGCTGCTTTGGACAGCCCCAGCTCGCCACAGGCCACTATTGTCCGGTCGTCCACCACGTTCAATGTGGCCAGAATGCTGCGGCCATTGGTGCGCACTTCCACCTTGGAAAGCGCCTTGAAGCCCTCGGCGCGGTAGATGTCGCAGTCGCGGTGCATATAGGCGACGTTCTCGTGGTACGTATCGATCAGCACGCGGCGCAAGGCTAGACGGGCCGGGTTGGCAGCGCCATTGCTGGGAGCAGGGCAGGGTTGTGCTGAATCGGCGATTGCGGAGGTCATGTTGATAGCCTACACCGAATTTGTACACAGGACGGGCAAAACAAAAGGCTCCCGAGGGAGCCTTTTGCGGTGGCCATGTGGCCGGTGTCCACAAGCTTAGACGCGCTTGCGGTATTCGCCGGTACGGGTGTCGATTTCGACCTTGTCGCCTTGTGCCACAAAGATTGGTACGCCCACATCAAAGCCGGTGGCAATCTTGGCAGGCTTGAGCACCTTGCCGGAGGTATCGCCCTTGACGGCGGGCTCGGTCCAGGTGATTTCGCGCACCACGCTGGTGGGCAGCTCGACCGAGATGGCCTTGCCGTCATAGAACACCACTTCAACGGCCATGCCGTCTTCGAGGTAGTTCAGGGTGTCGCCCATGTTTTCGGCTTCGACTTCGTTCTGGTTGTACTCGGAGTCCATGAACACATACAGGGGGTCGGCAAAGTAGGAGTAGGTGCAGTCTTTCTTGT
>JAUSNJ010000060.1 GCA_030645355.1 Rhodoferax sp.
TCAGCGAAAGCCTCCGCGATCAGCTGGTGCGTGCGCGGGCAGTTCTCCGAGCCCTTGAAGATCACGGTGTTGCCACAAGCCAGCGGCGTGGCGATCGCGCGCACACCGAGGATGATGGGTGCGTTCCACGGGGCAATGCCCAGCACCACACCGGCCGGCTGACGCACGCCCATGGCCAGGCTGCCGGGCACATCCGACGGAATCACTTCGCCGCTGATCTGCGTGGTCAGCGATG
Source organism: Rhodoferax sp. (assembly GCA_030645355.1). Taxonomy (GTDB): domain Bacteria; phylum Pseudomonadota; class Gammaproteobacteria; order Burkholderiales; family Burkholderiaceae_C; genus Allorhodoferax. The sequence goes on from JAUSNJ010000060.1 coordinate 236, forward strand.
CCGCCTCGCGGATCATGCCGGCGGCCAGCATCACGTTGAAGCCGGCCCACATGCCGGAAGCGCCGGTCTCGGCGGCCACGGCTTCAATGAACTGCGGCGTCTTGGCCTCCAGCGCATCGGCGGCTTTCAGCAGCAAGGCGCGGCGTGCACCCGGGCCGGTCTGGCTCCAGCTTTTGAAGGCTTCGGCGGCGGCCTCGGTGGCCATCAGCGCGTCGGCCACCGAAGCTGCAGGCGCGCGGGTGGCGATGCTGCCGTCGAGCGGGTTGCGGCGCTCAAAGGTCGCGCCCTTTTCGGCGGTGACCTTGAGGCCGTTGATCAGCATGGACATGTCGGACATAAGATTCTCCAAAAAAATGGTCAGGGAAATTTCAAGCCGCCTTGGCGGCCGGCACGGCAGCGCCGGCACCGAGGTAGGCCTCACGAATCACGGATGAACGCGCCAGCAGCGCCGCGGGACCGCTGGCCACCAGCGTGCCGCGCTCCAGCACATAACCGCGGTCAGCGACGGCCAGCGCCTTCTTGACGTTCTGCTCGACCATCAGCACCGTGGTGCCGGCGTCGGCGATGCGCCGCGTGATCGCCAGCAGCTCATCGACCATGCGCGGTGCCAGGCCCAGCGAGGGTTCGTCCAGCATGAGCAGGCGCGGCGCGCTCATCATGGCGCGTGCCACCGCCACCATCTGCTGCTCGCCGCCGCTCATGGTGCCGGCCAGTTGCTGGGCGCGTTCGCGCAGTTTCGGAAAGTCGTTGAAGGCCTGCTCGAGACGCCGCGTGCGTTCGGCCTTGGCGACCAGCCAGCCACCGAGCTCGAGGTTTTCAGTCACCGTCATCTGGGGGAACAACTGCCGGCCTTCCGGTACCAGCGCCATGCCGCCCTTGACGATGTCACTGGTTTTTTCGGGCAGCGCTTCGCCATTGAGCAGCACCGCGCCGCCGCGCGGAATCAGGCCGGACAGCGCCTTGAGCAAGGTCGTCTTGCCGGCACCGTTGGGGCCGAGGATGACGGTCAGGCCGGGTTTGATCTCCAGCGTCAGATCGCGCAGCACCAGGAAGGCGCCGTAACCTGCGCTCAGGCCGGCGACTTTGAGATGCGCATGCGCGGAGCCGCCGAGCACGAAGGA
>JAUSNJ010000086.1 GCA_030645355.1 Rhodoferax sp.
CGATCACTTTCCTGTCGCCGAGCTTTGATTCTTCTCCAAAGGCACACAGAGTACTCGCCGACTGCAGCAACTATTGTCACTGATGACAATCCCCCGGCCATCAAACGATGCCATTCGATCTTTCTCGCCGATGGCACCGACGACAGTTCCCATCCAAACACTTCGTTCAGCCATTGATCAAAGCGAACCGCCTGTTCGTCATAGTGATAAACAAGAAAATAGAATCCGACAAAGGTAACGACAGTCAAACAACACCTTTTGAGTGTGTCACTGCCAAGACCTTTGTGCTTTGACTTTTGAAAAAGCTCATCAACAAGAATGGCCCAAATAAGCTTCAAGCGCATCAAATATCCTCGGTCATAAATGCTGGTACTGATGGTATTGCCTTCTAGTGATGCCTAACGTCGGCCGTGAATGGGCCGCAACGGCGCACTCAGCACTGAAGAATGGCGACCATACTGGCCGCCGTTGTGGGTCCACTCGACGAACCCGTTATGCATCTCTCCACTGCCAGTGTTCAAGACTAGCTCCATTCAAAAAACAATAGTTCCGAAAGGGCTCCACGAGGCAGTAGCCCTTTGAGTGCGCCCACGCATTAATGCGCTGCCCAATCTCAACTCCATCGGGTGATTCCGTCAAATGAACCCAGGCGAGAGCCCGCCCGTACGAATACTCAAGAAATTTGGCCGCGCTATTGATTGCGCAGACGTTAGCCTCAAGCCCATTTTGCACGCAAAATTCATGGAAGTCGTCTCGCGACAATTCACCTGTAGCGAGGCAAGCTGTGAGGTTCTGCGAGTCAATTGGGGCGGGGATTTCGGACAGCCCGAGCACAACACCCTCGGGCAAATTCAGGTCACTGCTACATCGGGGTGCAACTACATCTTTGCCTATTTCTGGGGGCAATTTGGATGATGGCCGCGACCACAATTCCAATTCAATCACGGGCGGCGTCTTAAGAGGCATAACGTTGGCGATGATTGGACGACGACGGCGCGCGGTGGACCGAAGAATGGCGGTGACGGTGGTCGCCGTCGCCGGTCCAATCGATCAACCCGTTATGCGTGCTTCTGTACATAGGAAGATATGTTCTCGTAGCCATACCCGCACCGTTCTCTGACCAGGTCGTTCAGTTCGTCAAGCAGGAGTTCCGAGATGGGGGGATCACTCTGAGCCACGTCGAAGAACGCCGCTCCTACTTTGCTAGCCCCGATTGCGCGGAACGCATCCGCGAACAAGGCTGACGAGGAATATCCATACTTTTCAAAGAGGCTGTCGATGCCTTCCATGTCGCAGGACACCTCGGCCTCGGTGACGGCGAACACGACCTGAGCCAAAGGAGCGAGGCTGCTCAATCCATGTTTGGCACCACGGTCGATGGCATCGGCAATGAACGCGTCAACACTCACAGCGTATAACGTAGATGTAACCGGCGACCGCGGAACGGTGCAACCGAAGGCAGTGGACGCCCGTTGGCGTCCGTGTTGACGGGCATGTTAAAGCTCATGCGATGTGTAGTTGTTGAAACGCCCACCGGTCGCACTCTTCTTCACTCCAATCGTGGCCGATTGCGTGCGCTACCTCGTGCAAAAGAAGATGCTTCACGAAAACATGCGGATCTGTCAACGACGCAATGCTTTCGCGAGGCATCTTGGCGTGAGACTCCATTGCCGAGATCACTGAAGCCTGCATTTCTGGCGTAATTCGTTCAGCAAGCAGGACCAGGTGTCGGTCACTCTGAAGGTCCTGAACGGTCTTGCCACAGAGAAACGGGTTGTCTTCAGGCAATCCGATGGCTTTGCACCGGTCTTGGATGCTCGGCACCGCCTCAACCTGGATATCGCTCACGAAGCGGCGCGCTACGGACGTCAGGTCGTCAAGGATTTCAGAGGTGACGATTAGTTGGCCCATGAGCTTTAACGTGGAGATGACCGGACCACAACAAGCTGCGGCGAAGCCGTCTTCTGATGTTGTGGGTCCGTGTCGATTGGCATGTTAAATCACATGCTGTCAACAACGGTGCGAACACAAGCGTAGAGCGCATTGCTCTTTTCCTTTCCGTGCTGCTCCTCGCAAGCGGTGACTTTCACCCGTACCGTTTCAAATCTGGGGTAGGTCTTGGCAGCCATCACCTCACGCCTACAGACTTCCGCACGGAAAACCATCAAGCTGTAGGTTCCAATGTTCGGAAAATCAAATACATCTTCAACATTCTCGCGGTACGCTTCCAGTGCGCGAAGCTCAATTACCTTTGACTTAGGTGGAATCAGCGCCATCACATCCTCCCGCGTTCGCCCTTGGTCGCGATGCCGAGCGGCGAGCATCACTGAAAGGTTTTGCTCATCGCATAGCGAGAGGGCCGCCTTCGCGAAAACATCAGGATCAGGATAGCCCCATTTCTCCATGTGCTGGGCCGACGCGGTTGATCCCGCGACAAGAAGTGAGAGAGCGAGCGCAATGCATTTCATGTGATTTAACGTGAAGATGACCGGAACACAACAACCTGCGGCGAAGCCGCCTTGTGCTGTTGTGGGTCCGGGTCGATTGGCATGTTATCCATCGTGTTCCACCAGTAACAAGAAATTTTCGAAGTCTGGTGCGACCACCTCCAAACTCCCCTGCGGGTCGATAGGGTCGAAGCACACTACCGGCCACTTGCCAGGAGCGCTCAGATCGAAAGCAAGGCAATCGCCACCTCCGTTGCTCCCGAACACGAATACTTCGGAGGCTGTGTACGTTCCGCTCTGCCAGTAGTCGAGTGCAGCCTCAGCAGGGTCCAAGCAGAAGTTTAAGGGCATGACCTTAAGCCCAACTTCGCCACCGTTACCTTGAGCAAGTAGCGCTAGGTATGAGGCTGGCAAAGGGCCGACTTTGGTGCTCAACTCCTCGAGCGCCGTCAAAGACGCACCTTGAGAAGATAGCCAGTCTAGCGTCGAGCCTTTCATGATGGATAACGTAATGTCCAGAGACACAAAAGGTGCTCTATAAATCGGACACTGCTCCATAAGTTGGCCATCAAATCCTTCTAAATGTGGCTTGCAGCCTCGCTGCGGGCAGTTTTACCACTCTATTAAACGTATCTCCATATTCTTGCAGAAGAGATGATGAGTCAGGACGATTCAGGGCCTGCTGGGAAAACTAAGGCAAATTGGGCGGAGGAAATCTATGTCCGCTTCCGCCCCGAAGGTGCCCTCCTGTCCCCGCCAACAAGCCCCCGGCCGCAGAGAGTGTGGCAGTGGTCCGCGCCGATTTGTGGGCGTTTGACACCATGAGGCGCGGGCCACTGCCACACACTCTGCAGCCACAAACGCCGCCAAGGCGCTCAGCGAAAGTGCAGCTTCAAACCGCCAGCCCCAACCGCCCCACGCCCTCCTCAATCTTCGCCACATCCGCCGTAGCAAAACTCAACCGCAGAGTAGACAGATCAGGGTTGGAAGCATAAAACGGCGCACCCGGAACAAAGGCCACGCCCTTGTCGATGGCGCGCTTGGCCAGTTCGGCGCCGTCCTTCACCTTGCCATTCGCGCCGGTCAACCGCGCCCATACAAACAGGCCGCCCTGCGGTTGCACAAAGTCAATGGCATCACCTAGCTCCTTGCGCAGCGCATTGCCCATGGCCAGCGCGCGCTCGGCATACACCTTGCGCACATGGGCCAACGTGGCGGGCATGCGGCCGGCCTTGAGGTATTGCGCGGCGGTGGCCTGGGCGAAGGTGCTGGTGTGGGCATCGCTGAACTGCTTGCACATCGTGGCCTTGGCCAGCAGCTCGGGCGGGGCAATCATCCAGCCCACGCGCAGACCGGGGCTCAGTACCTTGCTCAGCGAACCGCAGTGGGCCAGCAGCTCGCGGCTGCCGGGCACACCGGCGCTCAGGGCCAGCAAGGACGGCGGCGGCGCGGCGTTGAAGTACCGATCACCATAGGGGTCATCTTCCACGATCAGCGTCTGGTATTGCACGGCCAGCTCCAGCACGCGCTTGCGGCGCTCCAGGCTCAGCATGGCGCCGCTGGGGTTGCCAAAGGTGGGGATCAGGTAGACGAACTTGGGCTTGTGCTCGGCAATCAGGGCTTCGAGCTTGTCGACCTGCACACCGTTGGCGTCAATGGGTGCGCTGATCAGCTCGGCACCGTACAGTCGGAAACACTGGATGGTGGCCAGGAAGGTCGGGCCTTCCACAATGACCTTGTCGCCGGGGCTGATCATGGTCTTGCCCAGCAGGTCCAGCGCCTGCTGGCTGCCGGTGGTGACGATCAATTGATCTGGCGCAAGGCTTTGCACACCCTTGGCGCCCATGAAGGCGGCCAGTTGTTCACGCAGCGGGTTGTGGCCCTCGGTGGCACCATATTGCAGTGTGGCGCCGGCCTCTTCCGTCAATGCGGCGTTGACGGCTTCGCGAATGCCCTCCACATCGAACATGGCCGGGTCGGGAAAGCCACCGGCAAAGCTGATGATGCCGGGCTTGCCCAGCAGCTTGAAGAGTTCGCGGATGGCGGAGGTTTCGACGTTGTCTAGACGAGTGGCAAATTGCAGCGGCATGGCGATATGGGCGTAATGGTTATGCCGCAATGGTAGCGTGTAGTGTGTCATGCGCTTATTGCATAAGGGCATGAATCAGGGCATTTCGGCATATCCAGACCAGAGTTGCGCGCCTAGAATCCGCGTCATCCAAAAGATAACCCGGAGCCATACATGACCTCTTCCGCGCTCACCGAGCTGCTGTCCTATACCCATGAACACGCAGGCCCGGCTTCCAGTCGAATCGCCGATTTTGTAGCGGCCTATTTCGACAGCACCGACCCCGATGAATTGCAGGCACGTGGCCCCGCCGCGCTGTTTGCCAGTGCCAATGCGCACTGGCGCCTGCTGGACACACCGCGCCCCCCCGACACCGCCAAGGTGCGCGTGTTCAACCCGACGCTGGCCGAAGACGGCTTTGTCAGTGACCACACGGTGGTCCAGATCGTCAACGACAACATGCCTTTCCTGGTGGACTCGGTCACCATGGCCATCAACCGGGGCAATCGCACCGCGCACTGGATTGTTCACCCCCTGCTCAGCGTCACGCGTGACGCCAACGGCAAGGTGCAAAGCGTCAGCAGCGCCGCAGCCGCCACTGCGGCCGGGCGCCACGACCCGGTGGAATCCTTGATCCAGGTCGAATGCGACCGCATCGTCAGCAGTGCCGAACAGCAGGCCCTGGCCGAAGAACTGCAACGCGTGTTGAACGATGTGCGCAGCGCCGTGCAAGACTGGCGCCCGATGCTGGAGCGCGCGCAGGCCATGGCAGCAGCAGCGTCTGGCTCCACGCTATCGCCCACCGGGCGCCAGGAGGGCGTGGACTTTCTGCGCTGGCTCGAGGACCGGCATTTCACCTTCCTGGGCGCACGCGACTACGACCTCAAACGCGATGGCGATGTGGTGAGTCTGGTGGCCAAGCCCGAAACCGGCCTGGGCATTTTGCGTGGCCCGGTCCACACGCTGGAAACCGTGCTGCCGCCCGAGGCCGTGGCCCTGCTGGAGTCCAACGAGCTGGTGCTGGTCACCAAGGCCATGACGCGGGCCACCGTGCACCGCCCGGCCTGGCTGGACTACGTGGCCGTGAAGCGCTTTGACGCCGACGGCCAGGTGGTGGGCGAAGCCCGCTTTCTGGGCCTGTACACGGCCACTGCCTACCTGGCGCCGGTCAGCGAGATTCCCCAGGTGCGCAGCCGCGTGGCCGCCGTGCTGGCAGCCGCTGGTGTGGTGCCCGACAGCCATGCTGCCAAGTCGCTGCAATCGATTCTGGACGTGTACCCGCGCGACGAGCTGTTCCAGATCGACACCGCAACGCTGACCGAGCATGCAATCGGCATTCTGCGGCTGCAGGAGCGCCAGCGCACCCGCCTGTTCCTGCGCCGCGACCCGTTTGGCCGCTTCACCTCGGCCATGGTGTTTGTGCCGCGCGAGCGTTTCAACACCGAGTTGCGCATCAAGATCGGCAACGAGCTGATGGCCGCGCTCGATGGCCAGTCGGTGGAGTTCACGCCCATGCTGACTGACAGCCCGCAAGCGCGCATCCACTACCTGGTGCGGGCCAAGGAGAACGCGCCGCACAGCGTCGGCTTCCCCGCCCTGGAGGCCCGCATTGCGCGCCTGACCCAGCGCTGGGAAGATGATTGCACCACCGAGCTGCTGCGCGCCCATGGCGAAGGCCCGGGCCTGGCCCTGGCGCACCGCTTTGCCGATGCCTTCCCCACCGCCTACCGCGAAGACTTCTCGGCCCAGGTTGGCGCCGAAGACGCCGACATGCTGGTTGCCTTGTCAGCCACCTCCCCGCTGGCCGTGAAGCTGTACCGCCCGCTGGACGCCGTGCCGGGCAACCTGCGCTTCAAGATCTACAACACGTCAAAGGTGGCGCTGTCCGATTCCCTTCCGGTGCTGGAGCGCATGGGCGCCCGCGTGCTGGATGAACACCCCTACAGCATAGAGACCAACGGCGACACGCTGTGGATCCATGACCTGGGCCTGCAGCTGCCCACCGACACCGACCTGGCCACCGTCAAGGCCCGCTTTGAGGCCCTGTTTGCCAAGGCCTGGCGCGGTGAGGTGGAGAGTGACGACCTGAACCGCCTGGTGCTGGTCACCACGCTGGATGCACGCGCCATAGCGGTGCTGCGCGCCTACACCCGCTACTTCAAGCAGCTGGGCTTTGCCTTCAGCCAGAGCTACATCGAGGCCACGCTGAACAAGAACGCCGACATTGCCCAGGCCATTGCCGAACTCTTCATGGTGCGTTTTGACCCGGCTCTGGCCGGTGACCGGAAAGCCGCGCAGCAGCAGCTGAAGCAAAGCATCGATACCGCACTGGGCCAGGTGGCCAGCCTGGATGAAGACCGCATCCTGCGCCAGTTTGTAGCGACCGTGCTGGCCACGCTGCGCACCAACCTGTGGCAAACCACCACGACGGGCGGTGCCAAACCCTATGTGAGCTTCAAGCTCAACCCGCGCGAAGTGCCCGGTGTGCCCGAGCCCAAACCGCTGTTTGAAATCTGGGTGTATTCACCCCGGGTGGAGGGTGTGCACCTGCGCGGTGGCAAGGTGGCGCGCGGCGGCCTGCGCTGGTCGGACCGTCGCGAAGACTTCCGCACCGAGATTCTGGGCCTGGTCAAGGCGCAGCAGGTCAAGAACACGGTCATCGTGCCGGTCGGCTCCAAGGGCGGTTTTGTGCTCAAGAACGCCCCTCCGGCCAGCGACCGCGATGCCTATATGGCCGAAGGTATTGCCTGCTACAAGCTGTTCCTGTCGGGTCTGCTCGATGTGACCGACAACGTGGTCAAGGGCAGCGTGGTGCCCCCCGCCGACGTGGTGCGCCACGATGTAGACGACCCCTACCTTGTGGTCGCCGCCGACAAGGGCACGGCCACATTCTCCGACATCGCCAATGGCGTTTCCGCCGACTACGGTTTCTGGCTCGGTGACGCGTTTGCCTCGGGCGGCTCGGTGGGTTACGACCACAAGAAGATGGGCATCACCGCGCGTGGTGCCTGGGAGGCGGTCAAGCGCCACTTCCGCACCCTGGGCGTAAACACCCAGACCACGCCATTTACCGTGGCCGGCATTGGCGACATGTCGGGCGATGTGTTTGGCAACGGCATGCTGTTGTCCGAGCAGATCCAGCTGGTGGTGGCCTTTGACCACCGCCACATCTTCATCGACCCGACACCCGATGTGGCCCGCTCCTTCGCCGAGCGCCAGCGCCTGTTCAACCTGCCCCGCTCCAGCTGGGACGATTACGACAAGAGCCTGATCTCCAAGGGCGGCGGCGTCTATCCGCGCGGTGCCAAGTCGATTGCACTGAGCCCCGAGGCACGTGCCGTCATTGGCATCACCGCCGAAGAACTGCCGCCGCTGGAGCTGCTGAAAGCGATTTTGCAGGCCCCCGTGGACCTGCTGTACAACGGCGGCATTGGCACCTATGTCAAGGCCAGCTTCGAGACCCATGCACAGGTGGGCGACAAGGCCAGCGATGCCTTCCGGGTCAACGGCAGCGAGCTGCGTTGCAAGGTGGTGGCCGAAGGTGGCAACCTGGGTTGCACGCAAAACGGCCGCATCGAATATGCGCAAAAAGGTGGCCTGATCTACACCGATGCGATTGACAACTCCGCCGGTGTCGACTGCTCCGACCACGAAGTCAACATCAAGATCCTGCTGGGCGGCGTGGTCGAAGCTGGTGACCTGACGCTCAAGCAGCGCAACGACCTGCTGGCGTCGATGACCGACGAAGTGGGCCATCTGGTACTGCAGGACAACTACTACCAGACCCAGGCGCTGGACATTGCCACGCACCGGCCGCTGTATGTGCTGGACGGCCAGCAGCGCCTGATGCATTGGCTCGAAGGCAGCAACCGCCTGAACCGCGCCATCGAGTTCCTGCCAAACGATGAGGAAATTGCCAAGCGCCGCGCCCGCAAGGTGGGGCTGACATCCCCGGAGAATGCCGTCGTCCTGGCCTACGCCAAGATGAGCGTGTTTGACGATCTGGTGGCCAGCAATTTGCCGGACGATCCTTTCTTCAGCCGTGCGCTCAAGGCCTACTTCCCGCAGGTCTTGACCGAAAAATTTGGCACTGCCATTGCGGCCCACCCGCTGAAGCGCGAAATCATCGCCACCTACATCACCAACACGGTGGTGAACCGCACGGGCGCGACCTTCGTCAACTTCATCGCAGCCGAGTCGGGCGCGACCGCCGCGGATGTGATCCGCGCGTTCACGCTGGCCCGCGAAATCTTTGACCTGGAACCCATCTGGGACCAGCTCGACGCCCTGGACTACAAGGTCGACGCCAAGCTGCAACTCGATTTGCTGACCAAGCTGATCGCCATTGCACAACGCGCCTCCCGCTGGATGCTGCGCATCCGCGCCCAGGGTGCGGATCTACCCACGCTGATCCAGCGCTACCAACCCGCCGCCCGCGAGCTGCGCCAGAACCTGGCAACCTGGTTGCCGCAGAGTGCGCAGGCGAACTGGCAACAGGCCACCGACGCGCTGGTCAAGGCTGGCGTGGACTCCGCACTGGCGCAAAACCTGACGGCGCTGGAATTCATCTTCCCGGCACTGGATCTGGTCGATGTGGCGCAAAGCGCCAAGACCGGCCTGGAGCAAGCCGCCCGTGCCTACTTCGACATTGAAGCGGAACTGTGCCTGACCGAGTGGCGCGCCCAGATCAACCGCCTGCCCACCGACACCCTGTGGCAAACCCAGGCCCGGGGCAGTGCGCGCGACGATGTGTACTCCATCGCCCGCCAGATCACGCTGGGCCAGCTCTCGCGCACCAGCGAAGCGCAAACCTGGCGCGTGCAACACGGGCAGTCCATCGGGCGCCTGCAAAGCCTGCTGAACACCATCAGCACCCAGGCGGCCGATCTGGCGCCCGTCTCCGTGGCGCTGCGGGAACTGCGCCATTTGGCATGAAGGCCGCGGCCATCGAGGGCTTCTTTGCAACGCTGCAGGCGGCCAACCCCACGCCGGTGACGGAGCTGGAATACACCACGGTGTTCGAGCTGCTCACCGCCGTGTTGTTGAGCGCCCAGGCTACCGACGTGGGGGTCAACAAAGCCACGCGCAAGCTGTTCCCGGTGGCCAACACACCGCAGGCGATTCTGGATCTGGGACTGAATGGCCTGGAGTCCTACATCAAGACCATAGGCCTGTACCACAGCAAGGCCAAACACCTGCTGCAGACCTGCCGCATGCTGGTCGATCTGTACGGCGGCCAGGTGCCACGCACGCGCGAGGCCCTGCAGGCCCTGCCCGGCGTGGGCCGCAAGACCGCCAACGTGGTGTTGAACGTGGCCTTTGGAGAGCCCACGATGGCGGTGGACACGCACATCTTTCGCGTCTCCAACTGCACCGGACTGGCGGCGGGCAAAACACCGGAAGCCGTGGAGCAGCAACTGCTCAAACGCGTCCCTCCACGCTTCATGGTCGATGCCCACCACTGGCTGATCCTGCATGGGCGCTACGTGTGCCAGGCGCGCAAGCCGCTGTGCTGGCAGTGTGGTGTCAGCGCCTATTGCGACTTCGCCGACAAGACTCCCGCGCCGGCGCGCTGACGGCGTGCTAAGGTTGCGGAGTGACCCAATCCATACGCTACACCCTGCTCTCCCTGCGCGACCTGGCCGTCTCGGTCGGGCCCTTTCTGTTGCTGGCCATCGCTCTGCTGGTCCTGGCCTACAACTGGCTGGACCCCAATCCGCCCAAGCATGTGACGCTGGCCACCGGCCCGGCACAAAGCGCCTACGCCGAGTTTGGCAAACGCTATGCCCAGGCACTGGCCAAGGAAGGCATCACCGTCGAGCTGCTGCCCTCCGAAGGGTCCGCCGCCAATTTGCAACTGCTGCGCGAGGGCAAGGCGGACCTGGGCTTTGTGCAGGGCGGCACCAGCGAGGCCGGCGCGCTGGATGACGCCGATCTGGAGTCGCTGGGCAGCCTCTTTCTGGAGCCGGTCTGGCTGTTCTACCGCGAGGCCGCCGCACCATCGGACACCACACCGCCCCACACGCTGGAGTCGCTGACCCAACTGCCGGGCCTGCGGATCAACGTGGGCACACCGGGCAGCGGCGTACCCAACCTGATGAACAAGCTGCTCGACAGCAACCGCGTCGATCCGCGCACGTTGACGCTGTCGCAGCAGGAGCAGACACCGGCCACCGTGGCCTTTCTGGGCGGTGAACTCGATGCCATTGTTTTCGCGTCGGCGCCCGAGTCCTCCATGGTGCAGATGCTGCTGCAAACGCCAGGCGTCAAGCTGATGGACTTTGCACAGAGCGAGGCCTACTCGCGCCGCTTCGCCTTTCTGAGCCCGGCCGTGTTGCCGCGCGGCGTGGTCGACCTGGCGGCGAATATCCCACCCCGCAATGTGCACCTGGTGGCGCCCACCACCACGCTGCTGACCCGTACCAGCACACACCCTGCCCTGTTGCAGCTGTTCGCGCTGGCGGGCAACACCATCCACGGCAGTGCTGGCTGGTTCAAACATGCCCGCGAATACCCCAACGTCAAGAACAACGAACTGCCCCTGGCCCAGGAAGCCGAGCGCAGCATCCAGGGCGGCACACCGCTGCTGCAGCGCTACCTGCCGTTCTGGGTGGCCAACCTGGTGGAGCGCATGTGGCTGGCCATGGGCATCATCCTGGCGGTGCTGCTGCCGCTGTCGCGCGTCATCCCGCCGCTGTATGCATTTCGGGTGCGTTCACGCATTTTTCGCTGGTATGCCCAGCTGCGCGAACTTGAAGCCCGGGCCGAGGATGCACAGGACACCGCGGCATTGGTAGACGAGCTCAACCAGATGGACCGCCACGCCGAGAAAATCAGAGTGCCCCTGTCTTACACCGACGAGCTGTATGCCCTGCGCAACAACATCCAGCTGGTGCGCAAGAAGCTGCTAGGCGGCGTGCCACGCTGACGCACTTCCAGTAGACTCGCACGCGCCATCCACTTCTTTCCAACCCACTGGGAGTCCCTTCATGGATATCGTCGAACGCGCGCGTGCAATCGTTGTCAACCCCGGGCCCACCTGGGTCACCATTGAACAGGAAACCACGGACTGGCAGAAGCTCTACGTTCCCTACATGGTGGTGCTGGCGGTCATTCCCGCCATCGCCAGCTTCATCGGCTGGACGGTGATGGGGGTTGGCGGCTTCGGGTTCTCCATGCGCCTGCCCGTTTTCACTGGCCTGAGCCTGATGGTGAGCCAATACATCATGACCCTGGTCATGGTGTTCGTCTGGGGCTGGCTCATCAGCCAGCTGGCGCCCAGCTTTGGCGGGCAGGCCAATGTGATGAATGGCGTGAAATTGACCGTCTATGCCAGCACGCCCGCCATGCTGGCCGGTGTGTTCTCGGCCATGCCGGGTCTGTCCATCCTGGCCCTGGTGGGTAGCCTGTACTCGCTGTACCTGGTGTACCTGGGCCTGCCGGTGCTGATGAAGAATCCGCCCGAAAAATCGGTTACCTATCTGGTGGTGGCCGCCATCGTCGGCATTGTCGGCAGTGTGTTGATCAGTGCGGCCAACGCCATCTTCATGCCCTCTCCGCTGTCACGCATGCACGGCATGAACGACGCTCCCGACATCCAGATCAACACGCCCAAGGGCGATGTGCAGATTTCCACGGCGCCCGCCACCGCCAACACCCCGGCCGGCTCCACCGTGACGATCAAGACCCCCGATGGCGAGGTCAAGGTCGTCGCGGAAGGCATGCAGGACATGGTCAAGCGGCTGGAGATCCTGGCTGCCGAGCAGGAAAAAGCGGCCAAGAAATAGATCAGTAGCCGGACAGCAGCGCGTTGAAGTAGTAGGTGTTCAATGCGCCCAGGGTCTGAATCACGCCGTCGGGGCCCATGAAGTAAGCCACACCATCGCGGATGCCCACATAGCTGTTGGTTCCGGAGTAATAGCGGTAGTAGTAGCCACTGAACGTGCCCGACGCGCTCGGGCTGGGCGACAGGTATTGCGGATACGCCGCCTCAGCCCAGTTCAAGGTGCGGTTGGAGCGGGCTGTCGCCGCGGCCCCGTACAAGCTGGCGCAACCGTCGGCATCGTCCCCGCGCAGGGTACGCATGTACCGCGCCGAGTGGTAGGGATCGGCAAACATCACGGACGCGAACTGGTCGGAGTGCATCAGCCCTATGGCGTGGCCGAGCTCGTGGGTCATGATGGCCTCCACCTCGTCAATGGTCCAGGGCTCCAGGGTGTTCATCATGATGTCGGAGTCGACATAGGAGTCGCCGACAAACCAGCTCTTGGTCAAACCGGAATAGGACGCATCTTCTCCCTGCAAAACACCCCAACCAAACACATTGGCGCCTTCCACGGTGGAGGCGTCACCGTACATATTGGGCAGGGTCGACGTCATGCCACGGTAGACGAACGTGATATTGCACATGCCCGACCAGCGGGCGGCAGCGTTCTGGATGGCGTTGAGCACCGCGGAAGTACTCAGATTGAGCGGCTGATTGATCGGGTTGTAGTACCAGTCCACCTGGCCCGAGGTCCAGCGCTGGCCGTTGGCCCCCTGCACGTAGCTGGGGCGTTCGCGCAAGCTGGGCAAGGGCAAGGCTCTGAAGTCCTGCGCCTGGCTGGCTCCGGCCAACAGCAAGGCGGCATAGATAAATTTGCGCATGGCAGTTCTCGGCAAAGGCGTGGGGTTTATTGTCGGTCAAGTATCGAAAGTTCGCCACGCGCCCCAGGGCGGCGCGTCGATCGGCCACTGGTCGGCCCGCTGCACCTGGCGCTGGCCCTGCGCCAACAGCGTGGCCGCGCGGATCACACCGGCATGGGTGATCCACACCGCGGTTTGATTCATGGCCAGCGTCTCGTCCCACGCCGCGCCCACGCGCGCCATGAAGCCCTGCACGCTCTCGGCCCCACCACAGCGCCAGCTGGCAAAAGACTCGGTCCAGCCATCGAGTTCGGCGCGGGCAATGGCGTCCCAGCGCTGGCCTTCCCAACGGCCAAAGTCCATTTCGGCAAGCCGTGCGTCCACGCTAGAGTTCTGAATCAAATCGGGCCGTAGCCCTCGTAGAACCTGCGTCAGCTGCTCACATCTTTGTAGCGGTGAGGTGCGGATGGCGATGCCCCGTGGCAGCGCGTGCGCCAGCACCTGCGCGGCGTCCAGGGTGGCCCGGGCATCGGCCGGCACGTCCAGCGCGCCATAGCACACACCACCGGCCACCAGCGGTCGTGCATGGCGCACCAGCCATAGCGTCATGGCCACGGTGTCACAGCGCCAGGGCCAGCCCGAGGTAGAACGCCAGCTCGCACAGCTGCTGCGTTGCCCCCAGTCCATCGCCGGTAAAACCCTGCAGGCGCCGCCACAGCAGGCGCCCCATGTAGGCAAAGCCCAGGCTGGAGGCGAACAGCGCCACCAGCAGCGGGCTGACCGGAAAAAGTGCCGGCACCCGCATTACTCCTGAATCTATAGCACCATATCCAACAAATACGAGGGCCAGCGCCATAAGGCACCACATACCTGCCGCCAGCAGGCTGGCCCCGCTGATCTGGTCCGCCAGCGGCTTCGACTTGGATCCCGCAGCGTCCCCCACGTGTGGCATCAGCCGGATCAGCAGCAGCGGCCAGGTGCGCGACACCACGTGTGCGGAAAAAATGCCCAGTACCATCCAGCGCGGGCTGACCGAGCCGATAAGGGCCAGCAAGCCCACCTTGGACAGCAGTGCCAGCACCAGTGCCAGTGCGCCAAAGGCGCCGACCCGCGAGTCCTTCATGATGACCAGCGCTCGCTCCCGGTCACTGCTGCCACCCAGGCCGTCGGCCACGTCGGCCAGACCGTCTTCGTGAAAGGCTCCGGTCACCATGACGCTCAGCACCGTGCCCAGCACGGCCGCCACCAGCGGCGCAAACGGACTGTGCGGCAGGCAGGCCAACAGCACGGCAGTGACTCCCGCCACCAGGGCCCCCACCACCACGCCCACGCCGGGAAAGTGCGCTGCACTGGCGCGCAGCATCGCCGGGCTAAAGCCCACCCACGCAGCCAGCCGCCCGGTCACCGGAATGCGGGTGAAAAACTGGACAGCCAGCAGGTAGTGGCGCAGGAAATGGGACATGTCGAGTGAGTATGCATGGAAAAGCGGTGCGCTTTTCAACCAGCGCGAGTCTGCCGACTAGAGGAAGACCGGAGAAAGATCGGTGTGCTGGCGCACGGACGGGTAGTGCCTGCGTCGACAAAATCATCTGATGCTTCAATTCGATGGGTTAGAGACCAGCACAACCGCTTCGCGGACAGTGGAAAACCGACGCCAACCCCACGTAGGGCTGGTGGTGGTGCCGAGGAGCGCTCCGCTGGTCACCGTGATTGTCCGCAGCATGGACCGTGCGATGCTGCGAGACGCACTGGACTCCATTGCTACGCAGACCTACGCCAACGTGGAAGTCGTCGTGGTGAACGCAAAAGGCGAGCAGCACAGCGATCTGGGAGATGCATGTGGCTGCTTTCCCCTGCGGCTGGTCCAACGAAGCACTGCGCTGACCCGCTCAGAGGCTGCCAATTTCGGAATGGAACAGGCCAGGGGGCAGTACCTGATCTTTCTGGATGACGACGACATCTTCCTGCCCAACCACCTGGAAAAACTCAGCCGTGCGCTGACGCGGGGATCGACTCGGGCCTGTTACACCGGTGTGCAATTGATTGGTGAGGCTGGACAAACACTGCTCGTTCTGGATGAACCCTGGAACATCGACAGGCTGCGCGGAGCGAACTTCCTGCCGATCCACGCCGTTTTGTTTGAACGCTCGCTTCTGGACAGCGGTTGCCGGTTCCGGGAGGATCTGGAATGCCTGGAGGACTGGGAGTTCTGGCTGCAAATTGCCGCTTTGACGCCCTTCGAGCATGTCCCGCAGGTAAGCGCCGTGTACCGCATGGATCTCGGCACTTCCGGCCTCTCAGCGGAGGCGGATGCCGAAAAACATATCGCCAATCGCGCACGCATCTTCGAAACCTGGCAACCACGCTTTACCGCTCGCGAGTGGGTGCGTTCGATCCACTGGTTTGAAAACGCAAGAAGCCATTTCTACCAGGTAGCACTGGACCGGTTCCATGAGAACCAGCAGCTGGAAGTCCGCCTGGCGGCCAGCAACGAGAGCCTTGCGGATATGCGCCTGCAGCTGGACGCCGCTGAAGCCCATGCGGTGACCATGCGGGCCAGCATGGACCGCCTGAACCGGCAAAAAGGGGCGGCCAAAGAACTGGCTGCCAACCACGCTGCGCACGCGGAGTCGCTGCACGCGGCTGTGCAACAGCTGATTGGTTCAACGTCATGGCGCGTGACAGGCCCACTGCGTTTTGTGTCGCGGATTGCGCGCGGGGAGCATGAACAGGCACTGAACAGTGTCCGCAGGCGTCTGGTCGCACTGGCGACGCGAATCGGCGTCCAACTGCCGGTCGCATGGCGTGGTGCTCCACTGCCCACAGCGGCCCCAGGAGGGGGAATGCAAACCGACAACGCAGCACAGTATTGTCTGGCGCCTGCTGATTCATCACGGTCGCAAATGGTGGACATGGCGTGCGTGGCACCCGTGGACAACACTCCCGACGGGCGCATTGCCGTGCACGCGCACATCTTCTATGTGGATACTGCTGCAGAGTTTGCGGATTTCTTGGGCCGTATGCCGTTTGCATTCGACCTGTTTGTGTCGGTGCCCTCGGAAGACATCCGCATGACCTGCGAAGCATTGCTGTCGCGCCTGCCCAAGGTGCTCCAATTGAAGACGGCGGTCGTTCCCAATCGCGGACGCGATGTGGCTCCCATGTTCTGCACCTTTGGTGAAGACTTGCGCAACTACGATTACCTGGCCCATATTCACAGCAAGAAGTCACTGTACAACGACGGTGCCACCCTGGGCTGGAGAGAATATCTATTGGAGCAACTGTTGGGCAGCCCGCTTCAGATCCGCAAGGTATTTGCCTTGCTGTCGGAGCAGACCGGCATCGGCCTCGTCTACCCCCAAAACTATTCCAAGCTTCCCTACTGGGCCAATACCTGGTTGTCCAACAAACCCATGGCGCGCGCATGGTGCCAGCGCCTGGGTATTGATGACATGCCCCATGGCTACTTCGACTACCCGGCGGGTTCGATGTTCTGGGCGCGCAAGGAAGCGCTGAAGCCCCTGTTTGATGCAGGTTTGACGTTGCAGGACTTCCCCGTGGAAACCGGGCAACAAGACGCCACGCTGGCCCATTGTCTGGAACGGCTATTCGCGTTGACTACCAACCGCAGCGGCTTCACGACGGCCATTGTGCGGGATACCGTTTCCCCACGGTCGTCCGCTTGGGGCTTTGAACAATATCTGGGGCAAACCGGCGACGGTGTGCGTGCTGTTATCGCCCATGAAGACATCAAAGTCGTGGTGTTTGACATCTTTGACACGCTGCTGTTGCGGCCACTGTTGAACCCCGAGAGCACGAAGGCCATCGTTGCGCAAAAGGCGGGGCCGGAAATAGGCAAGACTTACCTCCGGTTCAGGGCCGAAGCGGAAGGATCGGCACGCCAGCAGGCCGGGCGCGATGTCGGTCTGGATGCGATATTTGCGGAGTTCGCAGCCCTTTCGGGCTTGCCAGATGATGCGGTGCGTCGACTGCACCAACTGGAAGAAGGCGTCGAGCGCGCATTGGTAGCGGCACGACCCGAAGTCGCTACGATGTTGCAGTTCGCGCTGTCACAGGGCAAGCGGGTTGTACTGGCAAGCGATATGTATCTGCCCCTACCCGTCCTGGAGTCCATGCTGGCCACGCACGGCATCTGCGGTTGGCATGCGCTGTACCTGTCATCGGACATCGGCCTGCGCAAGGACACCGGCGATTTGTACCGCCACCTGTTGGCCAAAGAGCAGGTGACGCCAGACCAGATACTGATGATTGGCGACAACGAGCACTCGGATGTCCAGATACCAAACGACTTGGGGATGAAGGTCTGGCACGTGATGCGCCCCGTTGACATGGCACAGTCCGCTGCGCGCATGGGGCCGCTGGTGAGGCAAGCCTTGACCAGCAATGATCTGAACGAAGAGTTGGCGTTAGGGCTCTTGCTGCGCGCCAACTTGGCGCCCGTGTTCTACCAGCACTTCAGTTCGCGCGATCTGGTCCCCCCCAACTACCAGGCCCTGGGCTATACCGTGCTGGGGCCTTTGGTGTTGTCGTTTGCGCAATGGTTGACGCAGCAGGCAACGGCAGACGGCATGCAACGACTGTATTTCCTGTCGCGCGAAGGGGAGTTTCTCAAGAAGGTCTACGACATTTGGGCTCCGTATGCGGATGCAGCGCCACCGTCAGAGTACCTGGTCTTGTCGCGGCGGGCGGTCACCGTTCCCATGATCAATACCATCGAAGAGATTGAGGCGATTGCGCGCACACGCTACTTTGAAAACCACGCTTCGGCTTTTGTGCGCGAGCGGTATGGACTGATCCTCACGGAAGAAGAGTGGTCTGCCCTTGAGCGCCAGGGGCTGCTGGACGCAGACCGACAGGTGGAAGTGACAGATGAGCAAATCGATCACATCAAGCCCTTGCTTGCGGCGCTGTTGCCGCGCATCCTGGCGCAAGCGCAAGCAGAAATGCCGTGCGTGATGGCCTACCTGGACGGGATGGGGCTGAACCGCGGAGAGAAGTTCGCCGTGGTTGACGTGGGATATTCAGCAACGATTCAAGGAAGGCTGAATCAACTCCTGGGTAGTAAAGCCCATGGCTACTACATGATGACCGATGCGCGTGCACAACCTGTTGCGGATCGATTTGACGTGACCGTCCAAGGGTGTTTTGGACAGTATGTGAAGTTCACCGACGACGCCACCGCCTTGCTGCGCCAAAGCTTCGATCTTGAAAAATTGCTGAGCTCCGACGAGGCCCAGATCATTCGCTACCACGTGTTGCCGAGCGGTGCAGTGGCTCCCGAAGTTCGCGTCTTGAGCCGTGATGAAGTGCGTTGCCAACCCATTCGGGCGGAAATTCGCGCAGGTGCCCTGCAGTTCATCGCAGATGCCATTGCGACGCGCACGCAGCTTCTGGAAGACTTTGTGGTGCCTACTGCGCTGGGGCGACAGCTCTACGAAATCTTGGTCAAGCAGCCCTCCGAACGGGAAGTGGCCTTGCTGCGTGAAGTCGTTCTGGACGACTACTACTGTGGTCGTGACCTGGTCAATTGACAAGGGCTTTGTGAGCGCTGAAAACAAAGAACGGGAAGCCGATGTGCCCCGCCCAGGGCCCCCAATACATATGCGCCTGGGGCTGGACAAGCCCTGCAATTCTCAGCGCGTCCAATAGATCCCAGCCAAAATTCTGAAAGCACAACGATCCTTCGTTGGAGACCGGGTTGCCATGGAATTCCGGCGGCAGGATATGCTGAACAGTACCTTGTGCATCCACCGTTGCGCGGATGCAGGTGGTAGCCTGATCGTAGAAGAACGGGATCGTGAAGACCAGCGAGCCCCCTGCCTTCAATACGCGTGCGGATTCCGAGAATGTCTTTTGATAGTCCGGAATGTGTTCAAAAACGTCCTGGGTCACAACCAGATCAAAAGTCCCATCTGGAAAAGACAGGTTGCTGAGATCTTCGTGCCGGACGTGGGCGTGGCCTTTGAACTCCGCGGCAGTTTCACCAGGCCGGTAGTCTGGCCCGAGGTATTCGCTACCGGTCACATCGGCAAACAACTTCTTCATTGCCGTGAATGACGTCGTGATCTGCTCAGCCATGTAGACATGCGACGCCGGGTTGGCCTTGAGCTTGCTGAACAGAAAATCAACCAGGGCCCGCATACGGCTGTTCAAACCACAGGTATTGCAGGCACAGGTTTCAGTCCAGGCGGGATGCACGGAACCCTGTCCATTCGTCCCGCAGTAGTGCCAGCTCACACGCATCGTCGTTACCGCGTGGCATGCCGCACACCAGGCCTTGATGTCAAACGGATGTCGGGATTGCAGCATCCGATCATCGATCGCAGCCATGACCTCCAGCTGTGCGCCGAGCGCCGAAGCCCGGGCATCGAACTGCGCCTTGCTGCAAAAGTCCGCTAGCCAAATGGAAGGAAGGTAAGAGTTTCCGCCGCTCATCTAAGCACTCCTGTGGTGGTTGCCATCCAAACCGCGGCCTTGGGAATGCCCGTTGAGTCGGTGTAAAGTTATGTCGTCCGTGGCGAGTATGACCCAGAAAGCCGTCAAGCCAGCGCGTCCTGACCCGCCGCTGACTTCTCCGCCACCCCGGCCGACTCAAAACTCGCCATCTCCCGCAGGATGGCACAGACGCTGGACTAGCATGGACTGCAAGCAACTGAGGCTCACGCCAACATCCGTATCAGCGCGTCATGATGGACACATAGGTTTCGGGAATTGACGCTATCGTTTACAACGAAGTCTTTCGCATCGTTGCTCTACGGTGCTCAATCACTGTCCGACCGACGTACAAAGTCACGAACAATACGGAAATCAACCAAAAGATCCAT
Organism: Rhodoferax sp.; assembly: GCA_030645355.1. Classification (GTDB taxonomy): domain Bacteria; phylum Pseudomonadota; class Gammaproteobacteria; order Burkholderiales; family Burkholderiaceae_C; genus Allorhodoferax. Next base: position 19,986 of record JAUSNJ010000086.1, read on the forward strand.
TGATTCCCTTCGGTCCTGCCTGCTTCCTTCTTCGGGGCAGCCCCTCCCTGATAGAGCTGATAACGTGTTGCCGACCGAGCCTTCGACAGACTGTCCACGTAGCGCGCAGTTTCGTCCACGGTTACGGTGTCCGCATAGGTTTGAAACGTGTCAGTAATGACCACGACGCTCGCATCCCGGGTTATATCTCGGTTGAATTCAAAAGCAGGGTCAGCGATTCTCTTTGACTGAGGCTTTATCGACCAGTCTGCCGGCAAACGAATCTCGGTAACACTCTCGATTTCAAGTGGGTGCTCCACGCGCAATGGCGAATTGCGCTTGGTGTCGCGCGGCGCGCGCATAGCGGCAGAAATCTCGGGCACTTCAATTTGCGCCTCTTGTCTCGATTTTTGGTCGTTCATGACCCAAAAATTCGGAATTAAATACTTTTCGGTCGTGGTGACTACGTTGCCTGTCTGATCGTCACCAAATTGAAACGGCTCAGCAATTTTTATCGCAGGATAGTACGCAGCATAGAAATTCAAATAGTCTTGCTGCAGCTTGTCGATTGTTTGCTTCGCGATATTCGCTCTGAACGCTTCGGCACTTGCGCCTTTCAATAGCGTTTTGACCGTATAGGTCGCATCGGCATCTTTGTTCTTCGGAACCTCAAAGACTGAGTGAACGACACGTTTGTACTTTGTTGCTTCACCCGGGAACATTGGGGTCAACCCCATTGTGGCCGGATCGATAACCAACGCCTTACCGTAGTCCGGCTGCGAGATAGCTCTCAAGTCCCCAAATTGGACTGCTTGGGTAGGATCAATCCAATAGCTACGATCGGCCAAGTCAACTTGAACGATCACATGATCGAAAGCGCCAGGCGTAGCCAAGAGACGTTCAATGCCACCCCGCAATCGGGTGTTAACGACTGCTGCTCTAGCCTTGATACCCAATGCATCCAACATGCTCAACACAAGAAATGCCTTGTCTTTGCAGTCGCCAAAACGCCTGGCAAGAACGATATTTGGATCCGTGGGCGCATGAGAACCTATCCCGACTTCCACGCCCATATAGCGAACATTCTTCTGCACGTAGCGCAATGTCTCGACCACTCTTGCCGGCGCATCACTGAAATCACCCGCAATTCGATCCACTTGGCTCTTTAGTTCAGGACTGATTCGATTCGGCAACTTGTAGAGTGCAGAGGCCCATTGTGCGACGTCGGCCCAACCGGCAAACTCGCTCCACTGAACACTGGCATAAGGGTCGTAGGCCACTGGAGTGTCGCGACTCAGTTGCAGTCCTGATTGCCCCTGAATGCTCCATGTGTACTCAGTGAATTCACCACTTTCGTTTTGTTTTGGAAGTGGTGCACCATTAAAATTCTTAAAGAAGATATTGCGTCCTTTAGGCCACAGTAGTCGAAGCTGCAATCGCTCGACAGGTGCGCCCCACTGCATGTCGAACCAAGCAAAGTGTTTTCCACCAAATACTGGGTTAACACCCTCAATGGTGTAGTCATACTCCACTACATCACCGACCCGGACATCATCCAATAAGACGCTCGCCGACTTTCGACCGTCGAAAATCAGGTATTCGAGTTCCCTTTCACGCTGCAAAACACGAACACGCGCGGAGTTCAGCTTCGCAATCACCGCATCGCCGCGGTGGACACGAATGGCGTGCAGTGTGAGTTTTTGATAGGAGGGATCAAATACGATCTCTATATTTGCAGTGCTTTCCATGCCTCGTTCGTTCAATACCCTGACCGCATAGTGGTTGTACTGTTGCTTTGTCTTGCCCTGGACTCGCACCTGAATATCCGAAAGCAAGTAGTACTTGCCATCCCTGACTGTCGGCGGAAGGGGTGGGGCGAGTTCTGTCAATGGAGCTGTGGCTACCCATCCGGATGGCTTACCCTTCGAGACCCCTCCATCAGCAGCAATTGATTGCGAAAAGAAACCAAGAAGCATCGCCAAACTACAGAAGATCGCCGCGGCGGGACTCTTCGCATCCCATTTGAAGTTGAAAAACTGAAACAGAAAACCTCCCGTATCGCCGCGCAAGTTGGAGTCGAAGCGCTTGCGTAGCTTTTTTGAAATCATTCAGTCCGCCGTTTCTGATCCAGCAGACGATCAGTTTACGGGATCCAGCCTTCGATTTTTTCTGTGTTGAAGACCACAAAGTCAGGCGCCGGCATCTGGGTTGTCGAGCTTCGGCCTTGTTTCTGATGCCGTCTGGATGATCGTCTCATCGCAGCCGGTCGCTTTCGCAACCACACAAGAATCCCGTCAAGCCAGCGCGTCCTGACCCGCCGCTGACTTCTCCGCCACCCCGGCCGACTCAAAACTCGCCATCTCCCGCAGAATGGCACAGGCGGACTGCAGCAGCGGCCAGGCCAGCGCGGCACCCGAGCCCTCGCCCAGGCGCAGGCCCAGGTCCAGCAATGCCTGCACACCCAGGTGCTGCAGCATGAACTCATGGCCGCGCTCACCCGAGCGGTGGGCAAACACGCAGCGCTGCAGCACCAGCGGCTGCAGGGCGTGGGCCACCAGCACGGCGCTGGTGGCAATGAAACCGTCGACCACCACCACGCGGCGTTCGTGGGCGGCCTGCAGCACGGCACCCACCATGGTCGCAATCTCCAGGCCCCCCATGGCAGCCAGTACGTCCAGTGGCGCATATACGTCGGCATGGCGCGCCAGCACATCGCGCAGGAAGTCGGTCTTGCGCTGCACGGCAGGAGCATCCAGGCCGGTACCCGCGCCGGTGCACTGGGCAATGTCCAGAGCGGCCAGCCGCGACAGCAGCAAGGACGCGGCCGAGGTATTACCAATGCCCATCTCGCCCAGCAGCAGGGCGTTGCCCGGCAGGCCCTGCACCAGCTCGCGGCCGTGCGCGATGGCCCGCTGGCATTGGACAGCCGTCATGGCGGCCTGTGCCGACGCATCGGCCGTACCCAGCGCAGCCTTGCGGACCTGCAAACCGGCGCGGGTGGCGCCAACGGGCAGCCCGGCCAGGAAGTCGTGCTTGACGCCGCAGTCCACCACGGTCAGGGCCAGCCCATGCTGGCGCGCCAGCACGCTGACCGCCGCACCCCCGGCCAGAAAGTTTTCCACCATCTGCCAGGTCACGTCACTGGGAAAGGCCGAGACGCCACGCGCCGCCAAGCCGTGGTCCGCTGCAAACACCACCATCTGCGGCTGATCCAACACCGGGTTCTCGGTTCCCAGAATCTGCCCCAGTTGCAGCGCCAGCGCTTCGATCTGGCCCAGCGAGCCCAGCGGCTTGGTCTTGTTGTTGAGTTTGTGTTGCAGGGCCTGGGTAAACGCGGCGTCGCGGATGTCGGTGAGTTGGGGAGCAATAGTGTTCATGGGGTGTGCAACGCGAACAGTGGGAGTCAAAAAGAGGTGCCGCAGGCCTGTGCGGCGGTGGCCGGGTACGCGGCGGGATCCATCAAGGGCATCAGGGACGGCGACAGGACCTTGAGCAACTGCACCGGCAAGGCGCTGGTGAAATCGTAGTCGGCCGCTTGCGGGCCATACACATAGGCGGTGATGCTGCCAAAGTATTGCTCGGCGATATTGAAGACAAAGGTGGCCGAACGGCTCACCACGCGCGAATCCACCAGCTGACCTTGCCCGCCATAAACCTCAAAGCGGTGGTCCCCGGTGCCGGTCTTGCCGCCGACGGGCAAGACACTGCCGTCCGCGCGGGTGAACGCATTCTTGACACGCCGCGCGGTGCCCTCATCCACCACGTCGCGCACCGCACCCAGCACGGCCTGCGCCACCTCGGGCGCCAGAACCTGCTCGCTGGCCGCGTTCTGGTGTTGCAGCACGGTCTCATACGGTGTGGCAGACGCAAAATGCAGCGCGGTGATGCGCTCCGTGGGCTTGCGCTGGCCGCCATTGACCAAGACACCCATCAATTCCGCCAGGGCCGCCGGGCGATCGGCCGACGCGCCGAGCGCGGTGGCATACGAGGGCACCAGGGAGCCAAACGGGTAACCCATGCGCTTCCACTGGCGGTGAATTTCCAGAAAGCCCTCCACCTCCAGCAGGCTCAGGATGCGCTTGTCCTGCGCGTGCTTGAGGTTGGTGCCCAATAGCCACTGGTAGACGGCCTGGCGCTCGGCCGCGCTATCGGCCACCACCTGGGACAGGCTGGCGCCGGGATGGCTGCGCAGATAACCCACCACCCACAGCTCCAGCGGATGCACGCGGGCGATGTAGCCGCGGTCGGCCAACGGCATCTTGTCCGGCCCGTACTGCGTGTACAGCGATGCCACGCGTTCCGGGGGTGTCTCGCGCGCATCAGGCAAATTCTCTTTCAGGAAGCTGCCCCATTGCGCCAGCGACGCGTCGGGCGCAATGGTGCGGAAGATGCTGGCCAGGCGGGCCGGCGTGGGCCGCAGATTGTGCAGCAGCAGTTCCTGCGCCTGCTCTGGCGTCTTGCCCTGGTACTTGGTCACAAAGCGGTTGATGAATTCGCGCCCTTCGCGGTCGGCAAAGCGGCTCAGATATTCGGCGCGGCGCGGATCGCTGGTGTCTTGCAGCAAGGTGGCCGAAGACCCGGGCACCTGGAACATGTAGTGGTGCACGACATCACGCAACAGACGCACAAACACCAGGTTCACCGAGTGGCGCAAGCCTTCACGCACGCTCAAGGTCCGGCTGTTGTCCTCGCGCTTGAAGTTGCTGAAGGTGTGCATGCCGCCACCGGTGTAGAAGCTTTCCTCGGGGCTGGCGGAGTATTTGCGGTCCAGTGCGGCTTGCAACAGCGTAGTCATATCGGCGGACGGGTTGCTCCCCAGATAGTCCACCACCCAGCGCGAGAGCTTGTCCTTGGGGTCCAGCACCACCTTGTTACGCTCTGCGGCGTCCATGGCGCTGTAACGCTGGTGCAGGCCGGCCATGATGTCCAGATACGTCACCAGCGTGCGCAGCTTGGCGGTGGAGCCCAGGTCCAGCTTGGCACCGGCATTGATGTCCATGGGCTGGTCAAAGTTGTCGGTCTGCACCCGCAGGTAGTTGGTTTGCGCACCGCGCTCCAGCAAGGTGAAGCTGTAGACCACCTGGGCCGGGTCGCCGTTGCCGAGCATGCCCTTGCCCTGCAGGCCGGCCGCCTGGGCCACATCAGCCTCCCGCAGTTGCCGCAAGACCGCGGTCACCGCCTCCTGGGTCTGTCCATCCAGTGTGCTGGCCACGCCCAGGTCCAGGCGATCCAGGCTATAGAAAGTGGGCACACCGAGCAGCCCCAACAACTGGCTGCGCATCGCCGTCGACGCCTTGCGCGTGACGAACGACGGCGCCGGGGGTGTGGGCGCGCGGCTGCCATCCGTGAGCCGCACCGCCAGCGCCACGTCGCGCAGGGCATCGGAAATCACGCCCTGGCTGGCCAGCACCCGCAGGTGGCTGTCGGTCAGGGCCTCCAGATCACTGTCGCGGTCGGCCAGGTAGTAGGACGGCCGCCGTTGTGCAATCACCAGGCTCAGCGCCTGCTTGTAGGCCAGGGCCTGTTCGGCCGTGGGCTGCGCCGCATTGGCTGCAGACTGCAACAAGGCGTTGACCTGGGTGAAATCCTGCCCATACCAGACCCACAGCCCATCGCCCATGCCATTGACCTCGCCAAAGCCGGGCCGTGCCGCCAGTGGCACGGTGTTGAGGTAATCGACGACCAGCTGGTGGCGCACGGCCGTGGTGTCCTGACCCGGCTGGTAGGCCCGTGCGGCGGCCGAGGCCATCTGGCGCAACTTGTCCTCCATGGAGGCAGTGCGTCCGTCGGGTGAGTGGCGGTATTTCTCGATCTGCGTGGCCAGGGTGCTGCCTCCTGGCGTGCGCCCATCCGAGCCAAAGACCTGGGAGGCATGTTCGAACAGGGCCCTGCCCAGGCGTGTCCACTCCACCGCCGGGTTGCGCAGCGGATAGCGCGGGTCCAGCAGTTCCCGGTTCTCGACAAACAGCAGACTATTGACCAGCAGCGATGGGACCTGTGCAAAACCGGGGTAGATGCGTTCCGGGAAGCGCGCCGCAAACAATGGCTGCTTGCGGCAGTCCAGCACCGACAAACCCATCTGCGTTTTTTCGCGGTACGGCGCGAACAGGCCCTGGTCAATGCCTTCCACCAAGGCCGGTGTCATGCGGGCCTGGCTGGTGATCTGGAATTCCCTGGATTGCAACCGATCCAAAAAGTCCGGCAATCGGGAATAGCCCAGGCGCTGGTCATAGGGTCCGTCCACGGGGTAGCGCACGGCCGTTGCGGGCGCTGCGCCGGGCTGCACCACAAACCCCATACGCCCCGCCCATTCGGAAAGATACTTGGCCTGCCACTGCGATGTGCGCATTTCGTGCCACGCCAGCTGCGCCACCGCCACCAGCAAGGCCAGCAGCACCATGAGCACAAAGGTGACGATGGCACGCCGCACGGTAAACGGCGCCTTGGTCAGCGCAGGGCCCGCGCTGGCCCCACTGGCCCGGGGCGGCATGGGTGCCGATGCCTGCGACGGCATGCGCTGCGGTGCCTGCGGGTGCTTGCGCAAGCCCACCGCTGCCGCAGCCCTGCGGCCCATCGAGCGCACTGCGTGCAGATAGGTGTTGGGTTGGCGCCCTGGGGTTCTTCTACTCATAGAGGGGCAATGAGGCGCTCCAGCACCTGGGGTGCAAAGTGTTGTTCGATGTAATCCGCCAGACCATCAAAAACGGTGTCCAAGGTGGGCACCGGTCCGTTGAGCTTAGTGCCAAACAGCGCCTGCAACACCTGCGCATCCTCAAACAGGCCGTGCAAATACACGCCCAGCACATTGCCCGTTGCGTTTTGCCAACCCAGGCCATCCGGCAGCACGGCCAGCGCCACATCACCCGCTGCCGCCATGGCCACATGCTGCTGCGTTTGCCCATGGTGAATCTCGTAGCCAGCGACAGTGACGCCCGCAAGCGCCGCCCAAGGTGACGGCGTACCAGCACCCAAGCCGGAGTACAAGTCAGCGGCGAAGCGCGTCTCGGTATGCCGCACCGTCTTATCCTCTGCAAACACCGTCACCAGCGGCAACAACCCCAATCCGGGTGCGTTGCCGTCAATGCCATGGGTATCAATCAACGCCTCACCCAGCATCTGCAAGCCGCCGCACACCCCCAGCACCGCCCCACCCCGCCCCGCATGCGCCGCCACCGCCGCGTCCAGGCCCTGCGTGCGCAGCCAGGCCAGGTCACCCGTGGTGTGCTTGGAGCCCGGCAGGATGATCCAGTCCGTGGGCTGGAGCGCCGCCAACTCGCTGGGGCTGCGCACCCACTGCAGCCGCAACCCGGGAATATTCTTCAGCGGCTGGAATTCATCCAGGTTGCTGATGCGCGGATAGGCGATCACCGCCACCGTCATGTTCACCGCGCCCTTGGCCACGCTGCGGTCATCAAACACGCCATCCTCTTCGGGCAAACCATGGTGCCACCACATCGGCAGCGTGGCCACCGTGGGAATGCCGGTCAGATCCTGCAGCATCTGCGGCGCCGGTGCCAGCAGCGACGCATCGCCCCGGAACTTGTTGAGGACATAGCCCTTGATCAGCGCGCGCTCGTTCTCGGGCAGCAGCGCCCAGGTGCCATACAGATGCGCAAACGCGCCACCGCGGTCGATGTCGGTCACCAGCAGGCAGGCCGCGTTGCAGTGCAAGGCCACGCGCATGTTGACGATATCGCTGCTGGAGAGGTTGATTTCGGCCGGTGAGCCAGCGCCTTCAATGACCACCACGTCGTTTTCTGCGCGCAAGGCGTCCAGCGCCGCAGCAATCTGCGGCCAGACCCTGAGGCTGCGCCCGCGCCACGGCAGATCGGTGAGCTCAGCGCTCACCTGCCCCATCAGCACCACCTGGCTGTGCGTGTCGCGCTCGGGCTTGAGCAGCAGAGGGTTCATGCGCACATCAGGAATCGCGTTCGCCGCGAGCGCCTGAAAGTATTGGGCAGAGCCGATTTCGCCACCCGAGACACAGTTTCCCGCCGGGCCGCCCCAAGGGAAGTCAGACCACACTGGGGGCAGCGACCCGCGCAGCGGTGGAGCGTGGGGGCCAACGACCCTTGCGTTGTTGCTCATGTTCTGAGCCTTGAACGGCGCGACCTTCAGGCCCTGGCGGGCGTAGTGGCGGCACAGGGCCGTGGTCAGCCAGCTTTTGCCGGCACCGCTGGTAGTGCCCAGCACCATCACACATTGGGCCGTCATGTTTGGACCTCCATGGAACTGTAGTCAGGGGTGGCGGCGGCCTGCCGCAAGGCCGCCCGCAGCGCATCCTGCGCCACCGGCGGCTGCACGCTCAGGCGGGCATGGCCCGGCAGGCCGAAGGACGCCGTGTCGCGCAGCTTGACGCCCGCCGCGCGCAGGCGGTTCAGCTCTGCGACCCACAGGGCATCGCCCATGCCCAGGCTGTTGGGCCGTTGCGCGGGCTGGGCACAGAAGAAATTTGCATCGCTGTGCAGGCAGGTCCAGCCCATGTCCTGCAGCATGGCGATCTGCATGGCTTTCCAGCGGCGCAGCGTGTGCAGGCTCTCGGCCAGCCAGGCCTGTGCGTCCGCCTGCACCCAGGCCTCCAGCAACGCCACGCCATGCGCGCCCATCGGCCACGAGGGGGCCAGCGCGTCCAGCGCCAGGGCATCCGCCTCTGCGCCGACCGGGGCGATGGCATAGGCCGCGCGCACGCCGGTCAAGCCCAGGGCCTTGTTGGGTGAAAACAATTGCCAGACCTGCGCGCGCTGGTCGTCGGTGAACGACACCGCACCGTTCAGGCGCAGGGGCTCGTAGGCACTGTCCAGCACCACCACGGCGTGCGGGGGCAGTTCTGGCAGGGGCGCGGCAATGCCCAAAGGGCTGGACGGCTCGCAGCACCACACCAGCTTGGCCAGCGCGGCTTGCGTGGTGATTCCCAAGCCCCAGGCCCTCGCGGCCTGCGCATAGTCACCAAAGGCGTGGGGCGGGATAAACACGGTGTGATCGGACTTGCGGCGCCCCTGCTGGCCCGTCCACGCCGTGATGCGGCAGATGAACTCACTGGCGCTGCCGGCCAGCACAACGCGCGCGCCGTCCACGCCATGGAAATCTGCCAGGCGCTCGCGCAGGTCGGTGTAACCGGGGTCGGGGTAGCGCGTGGCGTCGGCCTGTTGCACGGCCGCCAGCGCCACAGGACATGGGCCACAGGCGTTGCTGTTGGTTGAAAAGTCAAAGCGCGGCGCGCCCTGGGCGTCAACGCCGCCATGGATGCGAACAAAACTACTGGACATGGTGAATCAAGAACACTATCAAAATAATAGCTGGATAAGCAATCAACACGAGGGCTAGCAGGCTATTTTGTGCACGTCTTATGGCTGCGGCCGTGTCGGTGGGCTGCGGCTGGCAGCCGCTGGCGTTGAGCGCATAGACCCCCGGCTTGTGCAAGGCCAGCCCCAGGGCCAGGGCCATGGCCGCCATGGGCCAGCCACTGTTAGGCGACGGCGTGCGCGCGGCCTCGCGGCGCAGCTGGCGCCAGCGCTGCGGCGCCAGCGCCAGAAGCAAAAGTCCCGTGATGCGGGCCGGCAGCCAACACAGCACGTCGTCCGCGCGTGCTGCCCACTTGCCCGCCCACTCCCAGTTCTGCCCCTGGTAGACCCCGCGGTAGCCCCACATGGCATCCGCCGTATTGGCAAAGCGAAACAGCGCCGCGCCGGGCAGGCCCAGCAGCACAAACCAGAACAGCGGCGCGACGACCGAGTCGCTGAAGTTTTCGGCCAGGGTCTCGATGACGCTCTCGCGCACCTGGGTTTCGGTCAAGGCGGCTACGTCACGGCTAACCAGCCAGCGAAGGCGCTCGCGGCCGCTGGCGAGTGAGCCTCCGTGCGCCGGTCGCAGTGCGCGCTCCACAGCCAGCACTTCGCTGCACAGCAGCGCCCAGGACAGCAGGGGCTTGAGCAGCAGGCCCAGCAGCAGCGCCGCCAGAACGCCAGCGCCTATCTGTGCCCAAGCGCCCTGTCCCAGCTCCAGCGGCACCGCCGCCGCCAGCAAAACCTGTTGCAGGGTGCATGACACTATCAAAACAATAGCTGCACCACCAATCCACACGAGGGCTCCCAGCCAGAATGCCTTGTAGTCCGGGGCCACAGACGCGCTATGGCGCGTGCGCGCCTGCACCCAACGCCCGCCCCAGCCCAGGTAGTGGCCCATCCACACGACGGGGTGCCAGCGCACAGGCGGTTCGCCCAGCCAGCGGTCCACCGCCAGCGCCACCAGCACGGCGGCGCCCAGCAGCCATGCGGGCAGCGTCGAATAGCCCAGCCAGACCAGGTTTGGGAGCATGCCGTTCACTTCACCGTTGCGCGCAATCAGTCCCGGGGCTTGGGATGGCCGGTCTTCAGGCCCAGACGCGCCAGCAGCTCCATGTCGGTATTGCCCTGAGGATTGGGCGTGGTCAACAGCTTGTCGCCATAGAAGATGGAGTTGGCACCGGCGACAAAGCACAGGGCCTGCACCGCATCGCTCATGCTCTGGCGACCGGCCGACAGGCGCACACGCGCCTTGGGCATGGTGATGCGGGCCACGGCGATGGTGCGCACAAATTCCAGCGGGTCCAGATCGGGTTGGTCGGCCAGCGGCGTGCCGGCCACCTTGACCAGGTGGTTGATGGGCACGGACTCGGGGTATGGCGCCAGGTTTGCCAGCTCGGCAATCAGGCCGGCGCGCTGCAGGCGCGACTCACCCATGCCGACGATGCCGCCGCAGCACACGCTGACACCCGCGTTGCGCACGCGCGTCAACGTATCCAGACGGTCCTGGTAGTCGCGGGTGGTGATGATGTCACCGTAGAAATCGGGCGCGCTGTCCAGGTTGTGGTTGTAGTAGTCCAGGCCGGCGTCGCGCAGGGTCTCGGCATGGCCTTCGCCCAGCATGCCCAGCGTGGCGCAGGATTCCAGCCCGGTGGCCTTGACGGCCTTCACCAGTTCGGCCACAGCCTCCACATCGCGGTCCTTGGGTGCGCGCCAGGCCGCGCCCATGCAAAAGCGGGTGGCGCCTGCGGCCTTGGCGGCCAGCGCGGCGTCGCGCACCGCGTCCACGCCCATCAGCTTGCCGGCCTCGACGCCGGTGTCAAAGTGCACGCTCTGTGGGCAGTAGCCGCAGTCCTCCGGGCAGCCGCCGGTCTTGACCGACAGCAGCGTGGCCAGCTCCACCAGATTGGGGTCGAAGTGGGCGCGGTGCACGGTCTGGGCCTGGAACATCAGGTCGTTGAACGGAAGTTCCAGCAGGGCCTGGATCTCGGCCACGGTCCAGACGCGCTGGTCCACCTTGGGGCGGGCCACCGGGGTCTTGTGCGGGGCGTGGAAAGTCACGGGATGGGTGGTGGTCTCTGGGGTCATGGTTTTTTCTCCAACGCAAGATTTTTGTCTGATTCAGTCTTCAATGCCGCGCTGGGCCGGTATGCCGGCCTTGAACGCGTGTTTGACCATTTGCATCTCGGTCACGGTGTCAGCCAGCGCGATGATCTCCGGTGGGCAGCGCCGCCCGGTCAGCACCACGTGCACATGGCTGGGGCGCACTGTAAGCGTTTCCAGCACCTCAATCAGCGGCAGCCAGCCGTAGATCAGCGGGTAGGTAATCTCGTCCAGCGTGACCATGAAGTAGTCACCGCTGAGGATGGCCACTTTGGCTTTTTGCCAACCGTCGCGGGCCAGTTGGGCACTGTGTTCGAGATCCTGGCTTTTCCAGCTGAAGCCGTCGCCCAGTCCTTCGATCGGAATCCCGATCTGCTCGAACATGCGGTGCTCGCCAAAGCGGGCACTGGGCACCTTCATGAACTGGAATATCTTGACCGCCTTGCCGCGGCCGTGGGCACGCAGGGCCAGGCCAAAGGCGGCGGTGCTTTTGCCCTTGCCGTCGCCGGTGTTGACGATGACGATGCCGCGGCGTTCGCCCTCGGCTTTGTCATACGGTTTTTCGGTTGGTGGGGTTTCTATTTGCACGGCTTTTCTTTCAGCTGGAAGTGGATGCGGTAGAGGGTTTAGGGGCGCTCCGAGGAGACCGGTGCGGGTGTTCTGCTCCGTGTCCCCCGCGACGGCCGAGGGCCGTCAGCTCCTCCTTGACCTGCGCAGAACACCCACACCGGCCTCCTCTGCGAGTAACGGGCACGCGTAACAGACACACGGACACACAGCGCCACTGTTGGCTGACTACACCGCTGACCAGAGCGGGATGGCGTGGTGCTTGGCTACGCGGCATCAAGGAGGAGCAGACGGCCCTAGGCCGTCGCGGGGGATAGCCGCGTAGCCAAGTGCCATGCCAGCCCGCTCCCGCCAACCAGGCAGCGCATCCGGTGTCCGGTATGCGGTTTGCCCTCTCCAAGGAACTAATCATCTGAAACCACCCGAGGTGCAAGGCAATGCCACCCACTGCCCATCAATGGTGTGGATGGCAATGCGTTGATCGAACACGTCCACCAATGCCTGGTGCGTTGCCGGATCGGCACTGGCGCCGTGGTGGGTGACCCGGCCCTTCGCCATGACCACCACGCGATCGGCGTGCAGCGCCATGCTGATTTCGTGCAGCACGCTGACAATCGTGCTGCCCTGCGCCACCAGCGCCTGCACCACGGCCAGCCAGTCGGACTGGTGCGGCGGGTCCAGGTTGGCCAGCGGTTCGTCCATCAGCAGCACCTGGGCCTGCACGGCCAGTGCGCGGGCCAGCAGAACGCGCTGGCGTTCGCCGCCGGACAACTGGCCCAGCGAGCGGCAGCGCCAGTCCCACGCCTGGGTGGCGCGCAGGGCTTGCTCGACTGCGGCGTGATCGGCCGCGCTGGGCGGGGCCAACCACGCCTGGTGCGGTAGACGGCCCAGCATGGCCACGTCCCACACCGTCAGGTCATCGGCCGAGGTTTCGTTCTGGCCCAGCCAGGCCAGTTGGCGCGCCCGCACGCGGTGCGGCAGGTCGTGGATGGGATGGCCCAGCAGCGACACCGTGCCGGTGTGCGGCAGCACGCCGGCCAGCACCTTGAGCAGCGTCGACTTGCCGGCGCCGTTGGGCCCGACGATGCTGGTCCACTGACCGGCAACCAGCCCCAGCGAGACACCGTGCAGCACGGCGGTCTTGCCCGCGCCGCTGCCCAGCGATGCGCGAACGGCGTCGGCCTGCAAGGCAATGCCGGAATGTGCAGCAGTCGTCATGTCGCAGCCCCCGTGCGGGCCGGGCCGCGGTGCATCAGCCACAGCAGGTAGCCACCACCCAGCACGGCGGTCAGCACGCCCACGGGCAGCTCCTGCGGCGCAATCAGTCCGCGGGCCAGGATGTCAGCGGCCAACAGCAGCACGCCACCCACCAGGCTGGCCAGCAGCATCAGGGGGCCGTGCGTGGTTTTCACGACCGAGCGCACCAGGTGGGGCGCGGCCAGGCCGACAAAGGCAATCAATCCGGTCTGCGCCACCGCCGTGCCGGTGGCCAGCGCCAGCACCGCCACCACCGCCGCGCGCATGGGCGCCACCGGCAGGCCCAGACTCAGGGCTGTTGCATCGCCCAGGCTCAGGCCGTCCAGCACCCGCGCCAGCAGCCAGGCGGCCACCGCGCACGCCAGCCAGACCAGCGCCATCAGGCCCACGGCGGTCCAGCCGACAAAGGCGGTGGACCCCAGCATAAAGGCCTGCATGGCCTGCAGGGAATCGGGCGACAGCAGCAGCACCAGGTGCGTCATGGCGCCCAGCACCACGCCCACCACCACACCGGCCAGCAACAGCCGCAGCGTGTGGCCCACGCCGCTGGACAGCGCCAGCGTCAGCAGCACGGCCAGCACGGCACCGACGAACGCGGCCCCGGTCAGGCCCAGGCGCACCAGCAGGTTGCTGGAGAACACGCTCACCGCCACGCCGCTGTGCATCATGCTGCCACCCAGCATGCCGGCGCTACCGCCCAGCACCGCCAGCGCCAGCGCCACGCCCAGCGAGGCGCCCGCCGCGCTGCCCAGCAAATAGGGGTCGGCCAGCGGGTTGCGAAACACCCCCTGCGCCACGGCACCCGCCAGGCCCAGCAGGGCACCGGCGGCCCAGGCGCCCAGCGTGCGCGGCAGGCGGATCTCCCAGACGATTTGCCGTGCCAGGGCCGTTCCCTGCGGGTCAAGCTCAGGGCTCAGCAGCGGGCGCAGGACGTTCTCAAAGCCCACGCTGCCCACGCAAATGCCCAGCACGGCCAGGCCCAACGCGCCCAGCACGCAGGCCAACACCATCCAGGCGACGCGGCCTTGCATCATGGCCGAGCCTTGGCGGGTGCGGGATGGGCGTCCGCGTTCGGCGATTTGGTTTCAAGGCACTTGGCCATCAGGCGTGCCGCTTCGGCCATGCGTGGCCCGGGTCGCACCAGCATGTCGGCCTCATCCGACGGAAACAGGCACACGCGCTGCTCGCGCAGGGCCCGCAGGCTTTGCCAGCCGGGGCGGGTCTGCAGGCCATCGGCGCTGCGCTGACCGATCATGATGACGTCCGGGTTGGCGCGCACGATGAATTCGGGGTTGAGCTTGGGAAACGGCCCGAGCGCCGCTGGCACGATGTTCTTGGCCCCCAGGCGGGTCAACGTCTCGCCCATGAAGGACGATTCACTGGCCGCATACGGCCCCTGATTGACCTCGAAGTACACCCGGGCGCCACGCGCATTGGGCCCAATGGACTGGGCGGCGGCCGATACCCCGGCGTCAATCGCGCGCCAGATGCGCTGGGCATCCGGCACCTCCAGCAACTGGCCGATTTTCAGCATGACGCGCTGCACGTCGGCATGGGTCTTGGGTTCCAGCGCCACGACCTTGACGCCCAGCGCCTCCAGCCGCTCACCCACGCGCGAGGACTTGGCCATCAGCACCACGTCGGGGCGCAGCGCCACAATGGCCTCTACATTGGGGTCCAGTCCGCCACCGACCTGGGGTAGCTTCTGCACGCTGGCCGGAAAATTGGAATAGCGATCCACCCCGACCAGGCGCGCACAATGGCCCAACTCACACACGGTCTCGGTCAGCGAGGGCAGTATGCTGACGATGCGTTGCGGCACCGCGGGCAGCGTGACGCTGACGCCCCGGTCGTCGACGATTTGAACCGCGTGCGCGGCCACACTACAGGAAAGCGCGCACACCAGACCGAACCCGGCGACAAGCCGCAGCAGCGAAATAGATTTGCAGGTCATACCGTATCTTTCAAAACCAGCGGTAAACCCGCCGCCATCAGGGTCACACGCTTGCAGGTTGCGGCCACGTCCTGGTTCAGGCGCCCCAACGCGTCGACAAAGGCGCGCACCTCGCGTCCCATGGGGATCACACCCAGACCGATCTCGTTGCCGACCAGCACCACCGGACCGGGTGCGGCGGCAATTGCTCCTAAAAGCATAGCTGTCTGAGCTTTTTCCACGGGGGCTGGCGGCCTGTGCGGCTGGACATTTTGCTCCGTGTCCCCCGCCCGCTGCGCGGGCTCCTCCTTGACCTGCGCAAAATGCCCAACCGCACAGGCCTCCGTGGGCGTGCCGTGATCTCGGACAACCGGCATGCGCAGGTTGGTTAGCCACAGGGTGAGGCAGTCCACGACCACTAGCGTGTCATGCCGGCTGTGCTGGGCCAGGGCTTCTGCCAAAGCCAAAGGTTCTTCCACCGTGGCCATGCCGGGCACACGTTGCGCCCGGTCGACCTGGTGGCGTTGGATGCGTTCGCGCATCTCATCATCCCAGGGCTGGCCGGTGGCGATCAGCACGGCGCGGTGTGCGTCCGACTGGTCCAGCCAGACCCGGGCCAGCGCCTCGGCGCGGCGCGACTTGCCGCTCTTCTGGCCGCCCAGAATCAGCTCGCTGCGGGCCAGCGTCAAAGGCTTGGGATTCATCGCCGTATTCATTCTGTAAGTGCTCCCGCCAGATCTGCATCCATCCACCGCAGGATGATGGCGTGCATCTTGGCCACGCCGTCGGTCAGAGCCGCCGGGCCGGGTTGCAGGATGTCGGGGGATTTGATTTCAAACAACTGGGCGTGGCGTACGGCGTTCACTGCACCCCAGCCTTCGCGTGCCGCGACGTTCTCGGCACGGAATTTCTTGCCGCACCACGAGCCCAGAATGATGTCCGGGTTGCGCCGAGCTATCTCCGCACCATCGGCAATGATGCGGTTCTTGCCCAGAGACTCACCCGCCAGCTCGGGGAAGCAGTCATCGCCCCCGGCAATTGCCAGCAGCTCGGAGACCCAGCGGATGGCGCTGATATGGGGCGTGTCCCACTCTTCAAAAAAAACCTTGGGTCGGCGCGCACCGGCGGCCACGCGCACCGCCACCGCCGCTTGCATGGCCTGCAGTTCGGCCTGCATCTTCTCAATGCGTTGCAGGCCTTGCCCGGCTTCACCGACCATGGCCGCGACCTGGTACAGCATGGAAAAAATCTCCGCCACGCTGCGCTGGTTGAAGATGGTGACCTGCACGCCACGGCGCACCAACTCGGCGGCGATGTCGGCCTGCAGGTCGGAAAAGCCCAGCACGCAGTCGGGCTGCAGGTCCATGATCTTGTCGATCTTGGCACTCAGAAAGGCACTGACCCTGGGCTTTTCGTCGCGCGCGCGCTTGGGCCGCACGGTGTAGCCCGAGATACCGACGATGCGTTCTTCCTGGCCGAGCAGGTACAACCACTCCGTCGTCTCCTCCGTCAGGCAGACGATACGCTGGGGACCGTGCGGAAAGTCAAGCACCTACATCGTCCAGTTCACGGACACAAACGCATTGCGACCCGGCATGGAGAATCCATTGGCCAGGTTGTACTGCGCGTCCGTCAGGTTGTTGATGCGCGCCAGCAGTGCAACATGTTTCTGCAGCTTCCAGTTGACACCCAGGTTCATCAGGGTGTAGCCGGGCAACAGGTCGCGCCCGGTGAAGGTCAGGTTGTTGTCCTCGCGGTCGCCGGACACCTTGAGCTCGCCAAACACATTGAAGCTACCCAATTGGTAGGTGACCCGAGCATTGAAGACGTTGCGCGCAATGCGCACCAGGCGCAGGTCGTTGGAAGCCGGGCTGGTCGAGTAGGACCGGGGATCGGCGTAGTCGTAGGACAGACTGTAAGTCGTGTCGCCCGCCTGCACATCGCCCGTCAGCGTGACGCCACGCAGCACCGCCAGGGAACTCTGCACATTGGTGGTCGGGATGATGAATCCCTGGATGTCGTTGTGGTAGACCACGGCGCCCATGGACACATCGCCCGAGCGGTACTTCAGCCCCAGCTCGGTGGCGCGGTTCTTCTGGGGCACCAGGGCCGTATTGCCAAAGCCGGGGTAGTAGAGTTGGTTGAAGCTTGGCGCCTGGAAACTGGTGCCCAGGCTGGCCACGGCGCGCAGGCTGTCGGTCATGCGGTAACCGCCCGACACCGCCCAGTTGTTGAAGTTGCCAAACTGCGAGTTCTCGTCATTGCGGGCCACCAGCAGCGCGTTCCACAGCGGGCGGTTCAGCGCGTACGACGCCAACGCGCTGCGCACGTCGCGGCTGGTCACGGTGTAGGCGGTGGAGCTGTCCACGGTTTCATTGCGGCTCTCGAGCATCAGGGACAGGATGTCCTTGTCCAGCGTGATGTCGTTCTGCCAGGTGGCCTGGCGGCGGCTGGTGTTGAACTGGGTGGTGCCGCCGTTGGCACCGTCGGTGGTGCGGAAATAGTCACCCAGTGATTGCTCGTTGCTGGCGCCGGCCGTCAGCGTGGAATGCCACTGCGGCAGCCACTGCGCGTCCCACTGCAGGGTCGCGTGGCCCAGGCCGGTCTTGCCGCGGGCGTCGGATGTCAGGCGGTTCAGGCCCAGCGGATTGGGAAAAGGTGTGGAGTCAAACCGGTAGCTGGTGTCGCTGCGCAACAGACTCAGGCGCAGGCCATGCGCACGGTTGATGTGTGCCGACAGGCGGAAATCTGCGCTGCTGGCGTCGAACCCGTCCTCGTCGGCGTTGTAGCTGCCAGAGGCGGGATTGGAAACCGCGCTGATGCCCGACGCCTTCTCGCGCGCGACGCCAAAGCTGTAGCCCATCACACCGCTGCTGCCACTCAAGTGGGCGCCGGCTTGCTGTTGACCATCGGAGCCAAGGCCCGCACTGGCGCCCAGCTCCAGTGCCTGGCTGGCCTCGCGGGTGAAGATCTGGATCACGCCGCCCACCGCATCCGGGCCATACAGAGCGGACGCCGCACCGCGCAAAATTTCAATGCGCTCGATGCGTGACAGCGGCAGATTCTCCAGTGAGCCGCCACCCGATGTGGCCGAGCCGACGCGCACGCCGTCGATCAGCACCAGGGTCTGGGATGTGACCGCGCCCCGCAAGAACAGGCTGGTCGTGGAACGGTAACTACCGCTGCTGGCGATCTGGACGCCGGGCAACTGGGCCAGAAGGTCGCGGACCGAGGACTGGCCAGCCAGCTCCAGCGTGGCGCGGTCGATCACGGACACATCGGCCAGCACGTCGGTCACCGGGGTGGCCACACGGGAAGCGGTGACGATTTTTTCAGGGAGTTGCAGTTGCGATTGGGCGTGGGCCGACAAAGCGGCGCCCAAGGCCACGGACAGCGTAGCAAAGCGCGCACGGGTAGTGCAGTTTTTCATAGAGAGGAGACCATCAACAAAAAGCCCTCGCCGTCTTCCCCGACAGCGCATGGGCATCACGGATGCACGACTGGCGTGCAACCACCGTGTTGGCCGGTATCCGGGCTGGTGGAGCAACTCCCATCGCCTTCCCACACGCTTGTTCAAGGCGTCCAGTGGCTGTTGATGGGAGCGGAATCGCGAAACGATTCGTCCACTTACCGTTGCGGGGGCAGCGCAGGTTAGGCGAGTGCTGTGACCAGCTTGCCCTCCTGCTTCCCGTTGAACTGCTGCGTGTGAACCACGCCGCGAGAACCAACGCAGGAATTTTACGTCAAGTTCCTTGCCCTAACCCTACAATGTGCAGTCTATGGCGAACCAGAACCACATCGACCAAATTGCCGAGCGCGTTGAGCGCCTGCTGGTGCGTTACGGTGAGTTGCAGCGCACCAATGTGCTGCTCACCCAGCAGGTAGAAACGCTGACCCAGGAGCGGGACTCCCTGAAGTCGCGCCTGAACGCGGCGCGCTCCCGGGTGGATGCATTGCTTGAACGACTTCCGGATGCGCCTGCCGTGCAAAAAGACCCATCATGAAACAGCTTGAAGTTCAAATCATGGGGCAAACCTATCTGCTGGGTTGCCCCGAAGGCGGAGACGCCCGCCTGCTCGAAGCAGTGGAACGTGTCGACACCGCGATGTGCAAGATCCGCGATGCGGGCAAGGTCCGTGCGCGCGACCGCATTGCCGTGCTGGCCGCCTTGAACCTGGCGTTTGACGTCACCGACCGTGCGCCTGCCGCAGCCAGCACCAGTGCTGCACCCGCCGTCCAGGCACAGACCGACGTCCAGGACCAGCCTGCGGCGGTAACCCCGGACGCAACCGACTCCAACGTGCTGCTGATTTCCCTGCTGGAGCGCCTGGATGAGGCGCTTAGCGAAGACGGACGCCTAATTTAGTCCGTCTGGCCCGGCAACGTTGGGCCTACAATCAACACCGTCTGCAGTGCTCGCCGGGCTTTATATTTCCTTGAACCAATGCTCATAGAGCCCGGGCTTGGAACATTGCCCTGCTAGCGTGATCATCTCGCGTTAGATGAACCCAAAGCTGGCGCTGACCTCGCCCACCTGAACCCCGGTTCAGGATGCCGGTCCGGTGGCATTTGCAGACACCCTCCACGCCCCTCTCCACACCGCGCAATGCTCGATCCCCTGCTGATAGTTGAACTGGCCACCCTGGGCCTGGCCACCGGTTTTCTGGCGGGTCTGCTGGGCATTGGCGGGGGCATGCTGATCGGCCCCTTCATGACCATCATCCTGTCGGCACTGGGCGTCAGTGCCGATCTGGCGGTCAAGATGGCGATCGCCACGTCGATGGCAACCATCATGTTCACGTCCATCTCCAGCGTGCGCGCCCACCACAAGCGCGGTGCGGTGCGCTGGGATATCGCCCGGGGTCTGGCACCGGGGATCGTCATCGGCGGTGCCATCGCCAGCGCCGGCGTATTTGCCCTGCTCAAGGGCACGGCCCTGGCGATCTTCTTTGCAGCATTTGTAGGGTTTTCCGCCACCCAGATGTTTCTGGACAAAAAGCCCAAGCCCAGTCGCCAGATGCCGGGCACTGCGGGTCAACTGGCGGCGGGCAGCGTGATCGGATTCCTGTCCGGCTTGGTCGGCGCAGGTGGCGGGTTTATCAGCGTGCCCTTCATGGTGGCGCACAACGTGGCCATCCTTAACGCGGTGGCCACCAGCGCGGCGCTGGGCTTCCCGATTGCGCTGGCCAACACGGTGGGGTATGTCATCAGCGGCGCTGCCTTGCCCGACCTGCCCCCCCACTCCCTGGGCTATGTGTGGCTACCGGCGTTGGCCGTGATTGCCAGCTGCAGCGTATTCACGGCACCACTGGGAGCCAGGATGGCGCACCGCCTGCCCGTGGCCAAATTGAAGAAGATCTTTGCCGTCGTGCTGTACGGCCTGGCCGGCTACATGCTCTGGAAAGGTTTGCAGGGCTAGTTGCCCAGCGGCGGAGCGTGGGGGTCACAATTTCCCGCCGGGCCGCCCCAAGGGAAATTCGCCCCCTCGGGGGGCAGCGACCCGCGCAGCGGTGGAGCGTGGGGGCTACCCTCTAGGCAGGGTCGCGTACAGTTTCTCGAAGTCTTCTGCCGCCAGACCCGGCGAACACAAAAACCCCTGAAATGCTTCGCAGTGCAGTCCTTGCAGAAAGTCGCGTTGCGCATCGGTCTCAACGCCTTCAGCCACCACGGACAGCTTGAGAGCCTGCGCCATCGCGATGGTGGCACCGACAATCGCACGGTCGCCTTCATCCGCCGGTAAACCCATGACAAAGGCCCGGTCGATCTTCAGCTTGGAAATGGGAAATTTCTTCAGGTAGGCCAGGCTGGAGTATCCGGTGCCAAAGTCGTCAATCGCCAGGCTCACGCCCAAGGCTGCCAGTGCGTGCAGGCGGGCCAGGGTTTCATTGATGTCCTTGATCAGGATGGACTCCGTCAGCTCCAGCTCCAGCAGCGACGGGTCCAGACCCGCGTCGCCGATGGCGCTGGCGACACGTTCGACAAAATCACCCTGCTGAAACTGCAGCGCCGAGACGTTGACCGACACCACCACCGGCCGACCCGCCGTCTGCCAGACCACGGCCTGGCGGACCGCCTCGTTCATCACCCAATTGCCAATGGTGATGATGAACCCGGACTCTTCGGCCAGCGGAATAAACGTGGCTGGCGACACATTGCCCAGCTCGGCATCGCGCCAGCGGATCAGTGCCTCCACCCCCAGCAGGCGCCCGTCACACAATGCGATCTGCGGCTGGTAGTGCAATCGGAACAAGCCCTGCTCCATCGCCAGGCGCATCGCATGGTCCATCTTGACCCGTGACAGCAGGTCCACATTCATCTGCGGCTGGTAGAAACGGAAATTGCCGCGCCCGCGCTCCTTGACCCGAAACATGGCGGTATCGGCGCACTGGATCAGCGTGTCCAGCGTGCGACCATCTTCCGGGTACATGGCCACACCAATACTGCAACCCAGTGAAAAGTTGACGGCATCGAGCACGAAGGCCTGGCCCAGTTTTTCCAGGATGCGACGGGCCACAATTTCGGCACCAAAGGCATCGGCTTCCTGCAGGAACGCAATGAATTCATCGCCGCCCACCCGGCAAAGCGTATCGACCTCCCGCAGGGTCTGCTGGATGCGCGAAGAGGCCTCTATCAACACCCGGTCACCAAAAGCATGGCCCAGGGAATCGTTGATGTTCTTGAAGCGGTCCAGGTCAATGAACATCACGGCAAAGGTTGACCCGTTGCGCTGGGCCGCGCGCAACGCGACGGCTACCCGCTGGCCCAACAACAGACGATTGGGCAGGCCTGTCAGCACATCGGTGTAGGCCAGGGCCTCGATGCGCTTTTGTGCGTCCAGGCGTTCTGTCAGATCGCGAAACGAGTACACCCGTCCGAGCACGGTGCCGCGGCTGATCTGCGGCAGCGTGACGCGCTCCAGCATACGCCCCGAACGCAGCAGCAGCACGTCAGTGCACTCCATCTTGGGGTCTTCGGCAATCACGTGCAAGCGATCCTGGTAGGCCGCCTCGTCTTGCACGCAGGCCGTCATATGGGCAAACAATACCGCGTCGTCACGGCTTTCCAGCAGGTCCGTGGGAATGTTCCATAGCTCGACAAATCGCCGGTTGTAGTGCCGCACCACGCCCGCCACGTCGACGACCAGAACGCCGTCGCCGGTGGACTCCAGTGTGGCCCGCAGTTCGGCCATGCGGGTTTCCAGTTGCGCTTCCGCATGGCGCTGCTGTCGCAGGTCGCGCAGCCCCACCAGGTACACCGGTTCCTGGGGGTTGAGCCAGACACGGCTGACCTTGCGCTCCACCGGTATAGCGACGCCATCCGCACAGCGCAACAGGGATTCCGACAGGATGTTGTCGGCCAACCCGGCGGCCACGTCTTCCCAGAAAAACAGGTCCTCCGGCGAACTGGTCATTTCGACCACAGGTTTGTTCAGAAAATCAGCAGGGTCCAGACCCACGAGACTGGCAAACACCTGGTTGGCTGCGCAGATGCGCAGGGTCTTGGGGTCTACCAGGCAGACCGCCTCGATCATCGCATTCAGCAGGGGTCCGCAGCTCTCTGGGGTCATGCAAGCGCGCCCATCTGCGAGTCCACCAGCCGTTCATAGAAATAGCTGACCCGCTGGCGCGGGGCTAAAAAGTCCATGGCTGCACTGGGCAGCCCGGCGGGCTTGAGACTGCGACGGATGCCGACCTGGGGCGTGTGCTCCAGATCAAGAATAAGGGCTTCGTGTTTGGACACACCCGATTCGTGCACGATGACACGGGGTTTCAAGGGCCGCGAGGAGTTGACCGACACCACCATCGCATAACGGTCGTCGATCAGCTGCACTACCGACCCGGGCGGGTAGACACCCATCATGCGGATGAACGCACTCAGTGCGGTCGAGTCAAAACGCGTCTTCAACTGGGCGAAGATCAGGGAGAGCGACTCATGGGGTGTCATGGCTGCGGCCGGGCGCGTGGGATTGCACAGGTTGTCGTAGCGGTTCACCAGCGCGAGGATGCGGGCACCGACCACCATGGACTCACCCTTGGCCCGCAACGGGAAACCGCTGCCGTCTGCCAGTTCGTGGTGCTGCGCGATCGCCATCAAGGCGCCTTTGGGCAGCTCCATGGCTCGCCCAACCTGCACGCTCTGCGCCACATGCTCCTGGTACAGCTTGTACTCCGCGGTGGAGAAATTCTCTTCCAGCCAGCGCACCCGATCGGGCAACTGCGCCTTGCCCACATCGTGCAGAAACGCGGCCATGCCCAGTTCCACCAGCTCGGACTCCTGCAGACCCATGGCCTTGCCCAGCAGCAGCGACACCACGGTGACATTGACAGGGTGCATGGAGGACTTGTCGCCCGCGGCCTCGGTCAGCAAGCGGATGGCGGATTCGCCTTCCATCAGCATTTCACCGACAAATCCGCTGACCATGGCGTGGCAGTGCTCGGCTGCAGCCTTGGGATGTGAGGGAATCAGCTCCAGCGTCTTGCGGTACTGCCGCACGGCCTCGCCAAATCGGCGCTCGCACACAACCAGCGTGCGTTGTTGTAAAGACAGTTGTTCCGCGCGCTCCTTGCGCTGCAAGGCTTCACGCTGCGCAGCCTGGGCACGCGCCTGCGCGCGCTCCTGAGCCAATGCATCCGCTTGCGGGCTGGCAGCGGGGGCCACCTCTGAAGGATCCGGATCACTCCTGGCGGTGTTGACGCGCACCTGGTCCAGGCCCAGACTGCGAATGGTGTCGATCTGCTTGCTCGAAGAAATCTTGAAACTACCAGTGGGAAATGGATGGGCCAGCCAACCGACATCCAGTTCCACGAACATGCCAATCCTCAGCGAATTACTGTCTACCATCACGACACTATCGTCTTTTTCCTTCATGGGCTTTCTTTCTTCGATTCACACAACCCACCGCTACACACTAGCGCCTCCAACCTGGCTTGACGCAAGCATACCGCAGGATTTTGACTGTTCAGTCAAGATGTTACGCAATTTATATGCCCGCGGACTCCCATAAACAAGTTAGTTTCGGCACAAAAAAACCTGCCGAAGCAGGTTTTTTTGTAACAAGGTGACGAAGCGCCGTCACCGGGGTCTTAACCCATGTGCAAGCCACCGTTGACGGAGAACTCGGCACCGGTTGCATAACCACCTTCATCCGACGCCAACCACGCAATGATGGAGGCAATCTCGCCGGGCTCACCCAGGCGCTTGACAGGCACTGTTGCGATGATTTTATCCAACACTTCCTGGCGAATGGCCTTGACCATATCCGTGCCGATATAACCGGGGCTCACGGTGTTGACCGTCACGCCCTTGGTCGCCATTTCCTGCGCCAACGCCATCGAAAAACCATGCATACCGGCCTTGGCGGCCGAATAGTTGGTCTGCCCTGCCTGGCCCTTGACGCCGTTAACCGATGAGATGTTGATGATGCGGCCCCAGCCCTTTTCCACCATGTCACCGACCACTTGCTTGGTCACGTTGAACATACTGTTCAGGTTGGTTTCGATCACGGCATCCCAGTCTTCGCGGGTCATCTTCAGGAACATACGGTCCTTGGTGATGCCGGCGTTGTTGACCAGCACGTCGATGCTGCCGTGTTCGGCCTTGCTCTTGGAAAAGGCTTCCACGGTGGAGTCCCAATTGCCCACATTGCCCACGGATGCATGAAACGTGAAGCCCAGTGCGGCCTGCTCGGCAATCCATTTGGCGTGGTCACGGGTCGGGCCGCAACCGGCGATGACCTTGAAACCTTCTTTGTGCAGACGCTGGCAGATGGCGGTACCGATGCCACCCATGCCGCCGGTCACATATGCTACTTTTTGACTCATTTTTCTCTCCTCTTTGGTTTTACACGCTACAAAATCAGTTTGACTATCGCTCAATGGTCAGGGCCACGCCCATGCCGCCACCGATGCACAGGCTGGCAATGCCCTTCTTGGCGCCACGGCGCTGCATCTCGTGCAGCAGCGTGACCAGGATACGGCAACCGGACGCGCCGATGGGGTGACCAATCGCAATGGCGCCGCCATTGACGTTGACCTTGGACGTATCCCAGCCCATCTCGTTGTTGACGGCGCAGGCCTGGGCGGCAAAGGCTTCGTTGATTTCCAACAGGTCCAGATCCTGTGGCTTCCAGCCGGCGCGCTCCAGCGCCTTGCGGGACGCGGACACCGGGCCCATGCCCATCAGCGCGGGATCCAGGCCACTGGTAGCAAAGCTGGCAATGCGGCCCATGGGCGTCAAGCCCAGGGCGGCCGCCTTCTTGGCGGTCATCACCATCACCGCGGCGGCGCCGTCGTTGATGCCCGAGGCGTTGCCGGCGGTCACGCCACCGGCCTTGTCAAACGCGGGGCGCAGACCGGCCAGAGCTTCGGCATTGGACTTGCGGTTGATGAACTCATCGGCTGCGAAGACGATGGGATCACCCTTCTTCTGGGCGATGCTGAAGGGCACGATTTCGTCGACAAACTTGCCGGCGTCCTGTGCGGCAGCCGCCTTTTGCTGGCTGGCCAGCGCCAATGCGTCCTGCATGTCGCGGGTAATGCTGTAGGCCTTGGCCACGTTCTCGGCGGTGATGCCCATGTGGTACTGGTTGTAGACGTCCCACAGGCCGTCGACGATCATGGAGTCGGTCATCTTCCAGTCGCCCATGCGCTGGCCATCGCGGCTACCCAACAGCACGTGCGGTGCGGCGCTCATGTTTTCCTGACCACCGGCAATCACGATCTCGCTGTCACCATAGGCTACGGCTTGCGCAGCCAGCATCACGGCCTTCAAGCCCGAGCCGCAAACGGCATTGATGGTCAGTCCCGGTGTTTCCTTGGCCAGGCCGCTCTTGATGACGGACTGGCGTGCCGGGTTTTGACCCGAACCGGCAGCCAGCACCTGGCCCAAAATCACTTCATTGATCTGGTCCGCCGCCAAGCCGGTGCGGGCCAGCAGCGCCTTGATGACGGCAGCGCCCAGTTCAGGCGCGGCGGTCTTGGCCAGCGTGCCGCCAAATTTGCCGACGGCGGTGCGGGCGGCTGAAACGATAACGATGTCTTCCATTTTTTCTCTTCCTTCAGTGGGTCAAAATAAGAATGATCAGGCCTTGGCCTTGACGTAGCTGCCAGGGGCCGGCTGCGTGGCCTTGTACTTGCCTTTGCCATAGGTCTTGGGTGCAGCAATCTGCTTTCCGGCGTGGCTCTTGAGCCAGGCTGCCCAGTCGGTCCACCAACTGCCGGGGTACTCGGTGGCGCCTTCGAGCCAGGCGGCTTGCGTCTTGGGCAGCTTGCCATCGGCGCGAATCCAGTGGCTGCGTTTTTTCTTCTCGGGCGGGTTGATCACACCGGCAATGTGTCCGGAGGCGCCCATGACAAAGCGCTTCTTGCCCGGCAACACCTGCGTGGAGGCATAGGCACCGCCGATGGGCACGATATGGTCTTCACGCGAGCCGTAGATGTAAACCGGCATGTCAACCTTGTTCAGGTCAACCTTCTCGCCACAAACCGTGGCTTTGCCTGGTTTGACCAAGTTGTTTTCTAGATAGGTGTTGCGCAAGTACCAGGCGTAGTAAGGGCCAGGCAGGTTGGTGCTGTCAGAGTTCCAGTACAGCAGGTCGAACGGCGGCGGGGTTTCGCCCTTGAGGTAGTTGCCCACCACGTAGTTCCAGACCAGGTCGTTGGGGCGCAAGAAGCTGAAGGTGCTGGCTAGGTCCTGGCCCTTCATCAGACCGCCCTTGCCCATTTCCTTTTCGCGGTACTGCACGAACGCTTCGTCAATGAAGACGTCCAGAATGCCGGTGTCGGTGAAGTCCAACAGGCTGGTCAAAAACGTGGCACTGGCCACAGGCTTCTCGCCGCGCGCGGCCAGCACGGCCAGCGCCGTGCCCAGCATGGTTCCGCCGACACAGAAGCCCAATGCGTTGATGGTCGGCGAGCCGGAAATCTCGCGGGTCACGGCAATGGCCTTGATGACGGCCTGCTCAATGTAGTCGTCCCAGGTAGCCGTGGCCATGGATGCATCGGGGTTGCGCCAGCTCACGACAAAGGTGCGGTGCCCCTGCGCCACGGCGTAGCGCACCAGCGAGTTTTCGGGCTGCAAGTCCAGAATGTAGAACTTGTTGATGCAGGGCGGCACCAGCAGGAAGGGCTTTTCATAGACCTTGGCAGTCAGCGGCTTGTATTCGATCAGCTGGAAAAATGCGTTCTCGAACACCACGGCGCCTTCGGTGGTGGCCACATTCTTGCCGACCTCGAACAGGCTTTCGTCCGTCATGGATACGTGGCCCTGGCGCAGGTCGTGCACCAGGTTTTGCATGCCCTTGGCGATGCTCTCGCCCTTGGTTTCAATGGCTTTCTTCTGCGCCTCGGCATTGAAGGCCAGGAAATTGCTGGGGGCGGCGGCGGCCATCCACTGCTCGACGGCAAAACGGATGCGGCTGCGCGTCTTGGCATCCGCCTCCACGGCATCGGCCAGGCCCATCATGGTGCGGGCATTGAGCAGGTAAACCGCAGCCGAATACGCCGCCACCGGGTTGCTGCCCCAGGCCTCGCCTGAAAAACGCTTGTCGGCCGTGCTGGGGGCGGAAAACCCGTGGCTGAACATGCCCACGGCGTCCTGCAGATACTGCTGTTGCAGGGCCTGCAACTTGTCAGGCGCAAAACGAATGTCAGGCTGTTTGGCGCCAACGCCCGGAAGGCTGCCACCAATGGCGCCCAAGTCCATACCCTGGAACGACTGCACCGCCTTACTCCAGTTTTCTGTCATGGACTGCTGAAACTGCTGAGAGGCCTGGGTCCAGAATTCGGGAGCGTTTTGCGTCACACTGTCACCTTTTCAATCGTTGGTCTTCGAGTAGGCCCTAGTATCTCAGCATACGCCCTACGATTCCCTGACATGTGGTAAATACCTCGTGACCCTATGTACATCATTCCCATAGCCTGGCTGTATGTGGCCGTCATGATGAGCGTGGCCGAAGCCACCGCCACCAACGGCTCCCTGCTCGGGGCCATCATCACACTGGTCCTGTATGGCCTGCTGCCTGTGGGGCTGATCCTGTACTTCATGGGAGCGCCCGGGCGCAAGCGCGCCATCCGGGCCCGCGAGGCGGCTGAGCTGCACGCCTCACACCCTCCAGATGCAGGCGGCCTGGCGCCCACTGACGCGGTCCCGCCGGTGGGAAAAGAACCGTAGCGGATTGCCAACAGTGCACCAGGGCGGGCTGCCGTCGTTGCCAAATACCTGCATGATGCCCAACTGCGACAGGCGCTGGCGCGCCAGCGCCGGCAAGTCCGCCAACCACTTGTCACCGGGCAGCGGCAGGAAGCATTCCGAAGCCTGGGGCGAGACACGGACGAACGCATCCCGCACATCTGCGCCCACCTCAAATGCCTGCGGTCCAATGCAAGGTCCCAGCCACGCTATCAATTCAATAGCTGATTGTTCATATTCCACGAGGGCTGGAGGCCTGAATCGTTCAACGGCTCGTTCCACTACGCCGATGCCAGCCACGCCCGCCAGCCCGCGCCATCCGGCGTGCACCGCCGCCACCTGGGTGCCCTGCGTATCGCACAACAGAAGGGGCAGACAGTCAGCCACCATGATGGTGCAGGCCAGGCCGCTCGCCCGCGTGCAGGCGCCATCGGCCTGCGCACCATCGAAAGTGTCCGGCGCCAGTTCCAGTATCTCGGAGCCATGGACCTGGTTCAGAAACACCGGACGGACCGCCAGGGTCTGTTGCAGGATGGCGCGGTTGCGCTGCACGTGCGCCGCACCATCGCCTACATGTGAACCCAGATTCAGACTGTCATAGGGCGCAGCCGAGACGCCGCCGACACGCGTGGTGCACAGTGCGCGCACATTTGCCGGTGCGGGCCAATCGGGTATCAGGCAATCGGCCGGATCAAGTGGGGGACGGGTCATGCAAACAAGGATAAACCAAGCCCGTTACCATTGATCCCTGTACCGACCCCTCACCCGCCCTGGAGCTCCACACCATGATTCTCGAACTCGCTGACATCCGCATCCACCCCGGCCAGAACGCCGCCTTTGAAGAAGGCATCCAGCGTGGTCTGGCCACCGTCATCGGCAGTGCCAAAGGCTTTCAGGGCTACAAGGTCAACCGCGGCATCGAGAGCACCGAGCGCTACATCCTGCAGATTTTCTGGGACACGCTGGAAGACCACACCGTGGGTTTTCGCCAGTCCGATGCCTTCACCCAATGGCGCGCCATTGTGGGTCCGTTCTTTGCCGGCCCACCGGTAGTCGAGCACTTTGACCTGGTCGCCAAATCCGCCTGACTGAAAAGGAAAGCACCATGTCCTACGTCTTCGCCCCCGCAGCCCCCGTCTGCGTGCCCGTTGTCGGCCAGGCCCCGCGCTTCCCGGTGCATCGCATCTACTGCGTCGGTCGCAATTACGTCGACCACGCGCTGGAGATGGGCGGCACCGGCCGCGAGGCGCCGTTCTTCTTCATGAAACCCGCCGATGCCGTGCTGGTGGCCGAGCCCGGCCAGACCGTGGCCATGCCCTACCCCAGCCTCACCCACAACCTGCACCACGAGATCGAGCTGGTCGTGGCCATCGGTGTGGGGGGTACCAACATCCGAGCCGCCGAGGCAGCCAAGCACATTTATGGCTACGCCGTGGGCCTGGACATGACGCGGCGCGACCTGCAAAACGACATGAAAAAGCAGGGCCGTCCCTGGAGTATTGGCAAAGGTTTTGACAACTCTGCCCCCATAGGCGCCATCACCCCGGCGGCACAGGTGCCGGACATCACCAGCGCCGCCATCCACCTGCAGGTCAATGGCCAGGACCGCCAGCGCAGCACGGTTGCCAAGCTGATCTGGAACATTGCGGAAACCATTGAGCAACTGTCCGCCGCCTGGACGTTGCAGCCGGGCGACCTGATCTTCACCGGCACCCCCGAAGGAGTAGGCGCCGTGGTGCGGGGCGACACACTGGTGGGTGGCATTGACGGGCTGCAGACGATCCAGGTTCGCGTGGAGTAATACCCGTGCATTCCCACGCCAGCTCCGCCTATGTGCAGCGCCCGGATGGCCGCTACCAGTCCACGCCGCTGACGCGCGGCCCCTGGAACCCCGAGCACCAGCACGCCGGCCCGCCTATAGCCCTGGTCTGCCGGGCCTTTGAGGCCGCGGCGCGCGAACACGGCCTGACACATATTGCCCGCCTCACCGCCAACCTACTGCGGCCCATTCCTCTCAGCGATCTGGACATCCAGGTCGCCACGGTCTATGCCGGACGCAACGCGGCGCACTTTTCCGCCACGCTGGTGGCCAACGGCAAGGAAGTCGGCGTCTTCACCGCCCTGGTCCAGCGCGAGAATGCGTTGGTGCTGCCCGAGGGTCTGGCAGGTCACCCGCTGCCGGTAATGCCGCTGCCGCCAGAAGACGCACCGGTGGTGAGCTTTCCGTTCGCCGGACGCCATGTCGGCTATGCGGAATTGGTCGAAACCCGTGCCGCGCGCGGTCACATTTTTGACGGCCCCTGCGCCATCTGGTTTCGCCTGCACCACCCCCTGGTGGCCGGCGAGACGCCCAGCCCCTTCCAGCGCGTGGCCGTGGCCGCCGACTCAGGCAACGGCATCAGCGCGGTGCTGGACTACCAGCGTTTCAGCTTCGTCAATTCCGACCTCACCATCAACCTGCTGCGCGCGCCCGTGGGCGAATGGGTGTGCCTGGACGCACGCACCTGGCTGGGTGCCAATGGCTGCGGCCTGGCCGAATCGGCACTGTACGACCAGCAGGGGCTGATAGGCCGTGCGACACAAAGCCTGTCGGTGCGCCCGCTGTCACCCTGAGCCCGGGTTCGTGGAATACTACGCAGGCTTTTCCTCCCAACCAACCAGCCACCCATCCTTCCCTACCGAAGACGTTCGCCATGATCAAACTCAGCATCCCCCTTGCCGCCGCCCTGCTGTTGGGCGCCTGTGCCTCCACTGCGCCCAGTGGCCCGTCCGCAACCGCGCGACTGGTGGCCACCACGGGCAACGCCGTCACCGGCGATGTGCGCTTTGCGCGCCAGGGCGCGGCAGTGCTGGTCTCCGGCACTGTGCGGGGGCTGGCACCCAACACCGAGCATGGCTTTCACATCCACGACAAGGGTGACTGCTCCAGCGGCGACGGCATGAGCACCGGCGGGCACTTCAACCCGCTGGCAAAGAGCCACGGCGCCCACGACCATAGCGAACACCACGCCGGCGACCTGGTCAGCCTGAAGGCCGACACCTATGGCGTGGCCACCTTCAGCTACACCAGCAGCACCATCATGGTCGGTGAAGGTGCAACCGACGTCATCGGCCGCGGCCTGATCGTCCACCGCGACGCCGACGATTTCAAGACCCAGCCCACCGGCAACTCGGGCCCCCGCATGGCCTGCGCGGTCATTGCCAAGGATTGACCTGGTTTTCTGACACTCCAATGCTGCGCAGCCCCATCAAACATTGCAAACAATGCGGCACCGCCGTGGTCTACCGCCTGCCCGACGATGGCGACACCAAGGAGCGCGCGGTCTGCGTGAGCTGCAACACGGTTCACTACGAAAACCCGCTCAACGTGGTGGGAACCGTGCCCCACTGGGGCGACAAGGTGCTGCTGTGCAAGCGCAACATCGAGCCGCGCTGGGGGAAATGGACGTTGCCGGCCGGTTTTATGGAGCTGGGCGAGACCACGGCGCAGGGTGCCGCGCGCGAGACCGATGAGGAAGCCGGAGCGGAGTTCGAGATGCAGGAGCTGCTCACGCTGATTAATGTGCCGCGGGTCGGCCAGGTTCACCTGTTTTACCGGGCGCGCCTGATCCATGACCGCTTCAACCCCGGCACCGAGACCATAGAAGCCCGTTTGTTTGCCGAGGATGAAATCCCCTGGGACGAGATAGCCTTCCGCACCGTCAAGGAGACGCTGGAGCGCTACTTTGCCGACCGGCGCGCGGGCCACTATGGTTTTCACATCGTCGACATTGTCTGACCGCCCCTTGCACGCCAGCCCCATGGCAACGACCCCTTCTACCAACGACAACCCCAACGCGCTGACCGACGCCGTACTGGCGCTGGTGTTGCAGGTGCCGGACAGCAACGAGCCAGTGGGCCAACACCCGGCCGAGCGCGCACACGCCATTGCGCGCAGCGCGGCGCGCACCGCCAGCCTGGTATCGGGCTCGCTGTCTCTGCCACCGGGCTTTCTGGGCTGGCTGACCGTGCTGCCCGAACTGGTGGGTGTGTGGAAGCTGCAGGCGCAAATGGTGTCCGACATCGCTGCGGTCTACGGCCAGCGCAAGACCCTGGGCCGCGAACAGATGCTGTACTGCCTGTTCAAACATGTGTCCGCCCAGTTGTTGCGCGATGTCGTCGTGCGGGTCGGTGAACGGGTGGTGGTGCAACAGACCTCGCTCAAGGTGCTGCAGAACATCGCCCAGCAAATTGGCGTGCAGGTGTCCAAGGCAGTGCTGAGCAAGGGGGCGGCACGCTTTGTGCCGCTGCTGGGCGCGGTGGGCGTGGGGGCCTATGCCTATTACGACACGCTGCAGGTCGCCAAGACCGCAGTGGAACTGTTTGAGCGCGCCAGCATCATTGATGAAACAACCTCCTAGCCCTCATGAAATAAGCGCATTGCGCTACTCAATCCATAGCAAGCATGGCCAAACTCTTCTTCCGCTACTCGGCCATGAATGCCGGCAAATCCACGGCGCTACTGCAAATCGCCTACAACTACGAAGAACAGGGCCAGCGTGTGCGGTTGTACACCGCGGCCATTGATGACCGCAGCGGCCTGGGCTGCATTGCCTCGCGCCTGGGGCTGCAACGCCAGGCCGGCGTGTTCGAAGCCGATACGGACTTCTTTGCGCAACTTGTCGATGAAAAAAGCCTGGCCTGCGTGCTGATCGATGAAGCGCAGTTTCTGTCACCCGCGCAGGTACGCCAGTTGCACCGCCTGTCCAATGTGTGCAACCTGCCGGTCATCTGCTTCGGTCTGCGCTCGGACTTCCAGGGCAATGCCTTCCCCGGCGCGGCGCACCTGTTGACCCTGGCCGACGATATCGAGGAGATCAAGACAATTTGCGCCTGCGGCCGCAAGGCCACGATGAACATCCGCATGGATGACGACGGCCGGCGCGTACACGCCGGGGAGCAAGTGGAGATAGGCGGCAACAACCGCTACCAGCAGGTCTGCGCTCGTTGCTTCTACCAGGGCGAGAACTAAACCCCCACGCTAGTCGCTTCGCGTACTGCGCTGCCCCCCAAGGGGGCTAAGTCGCCTTGGGGCGGCCCGGCGGCGACTTGTCGCCGGCGTGGCCTAAGCGGCTGGGCGCCGAAGCGTTCTGCGCAGGTCAAGGAGGAGCCCGCGCAGCGGGCGGGGGACACGGAGCAGAACGCTTCGGCGCCCAACCGCTTAGCTCAGGCCAACAAATCGCGAATCTGCTGCAGCGCGGCGGGATCTTCCATCGTGGTCAGATCACCCACATCACGCCCTTCACACACCGCCTGGATGGCGCGGCGGAGCAGCTTTCCGCTGCGGGTCTTGGGCAACACGGTCACAAAGCGCACCCTGGCCGGGCGACCGACCGCGCCAATGGTGTTGTCCACTACTTTCATGACCTCGGCTTCGAGCTTGGCGCGTGCGGCGTCGTCCACCAGCGCACTGGCATCCTTGACCACGGCAAAGGCCACGGCCACCTGGCCTTTGAGTGCGTCGGCAATCCCCACCACCGCCACTTCGGAAATGTTGGGATGGCTGGAGATGCTCTCCTCGATTTCACGGGTGCCCAGGCGGTGGCCGGCGACGTTGATCACGTCGTCGGTACGGCCCAGGATGAAGAAGTAGCCGTCCTTGTCGCGCACACCCCAGTCAAAGGTGCTGTAGATCAGCTTACCTGGGATGCTTTGCCAGTAGGTTTTGACAAAGCGTTCGTCGTCGCGCCAGATGGTCTGCATGCAGCCGGGTGGCAGCGGGCCTTCGATGGCCACCACGCCTTTCTGGTCAGCGCCTGTCAATTCCTCACCGGTGTTTTCGTCGATCAGTTTGACGTTGTAACCGTACATGGCCACGCCAGGGCTGCCAAACTTGCTGGGCTTCTTCTCCACGCCGTTGGCAATGCTCAGGATGGGCCAGCCGGTTTCTGTCTGCCAATAGTTGTCGATAATGGGCTTCTTAAGGCCTTCGCTGATCCACTGTGCCGTCGGCTCGTCCAGCGGCTCACCGGCAAGGAAAAGTGCGCGCAGACTGGACAGGTCATACTTGGACAGCAGCGCTGGGTCCTGTTTCTTCAGCACGCGTACAGCCGTGGGGGCGCTGAACATGACCGTGACCCTGTACTTCTCGACCAGGCTCCACCAGACACCGCCATCGGGCCGCGTGGGCAGGCCTTCGTACATGATGGTGGCCATGCCGGCAATCAGCGGGCCGTAGATGATGTAGCTGTGGCCCACCACCCAGCCAATGTCGCTGGTAGAGAAATAGGTTTCACCGGGGTTACCACAATAAATGTGCTTCACCGACGCGGCCAGCGCCACAGCGTAACCGCCGGTATCGCGCTGCACGCCCTTCGGTCTACCGGTGGTACCACTGGTGTACAGCGTGTAGCTGGGGTGGGTGGATTCCACCCACTCGCACGGCACTACGGTGTGCAGGTGTTTCTCGCGCAGAGCCCTCCACAAATGGTCACGTCCCGCTACCAGTTTCATAGCAGTCAGTTTGCGGTCGGCCAGCAGCACGGCGTCCGGCTTGTGGCTCGACTGGGCAATCGCCTCGTCCAGCAGGGGTTTGTATTCCACGACCTTGCCACCACGCGAGCCGCCGTCTGAACTGACGATGACCTTCGGACTGGAGTCTTCAATACGCGAAGCCAAAGCGCCGGCGGCAAAGCCGCCAAACACCACCGAGTGGATGGCGCCGATGCGGGCACAGGCCAACATCGCGAACGCGGCCTCAGCGATCATGGGCATGTAGATCAGGACGCGATCGCCCTTTTGCACGCCCAGCTCCATCAAGGAGGCGGCCATGCGCTGCACTTCGGCATGCAACTGGCTGAAGGTGTAGACCTGTTCGGTGTTGGTCTCGGTGGAGACCGCAATCAGGGCGGCCTGGTTGGCGCGGTCCTTGAGATGGCGATCCACGGCGTTGTGGCACAAATTAGTGGTGCCGCCGACGAACCAGCGCGCAAACGGCGGGTTGCTGTAGTCGCAGACTTGCTGCGGCTGCGTTTGCCAGTCGATGGCTTTCGCCTCATCAGCCCAAAAACCGTCCCGGTCATCAATGGAGCGGCGGTAGAAATCTGCGTATGCGGTCATGGTATGTCCCTCGGTGCCGTTGAAACTGAATTCATAATTATGAATACACAGCTTGCTAGCACCTGACTGACACAGGTCAATTCAACCGCGCGACCGTCGCCTGCAGGGCCGTCCTGTCAAACCCGGCCCGTCGGAAAATCACTTGATAAGGGCTTGCGCGGCCTTGAAATCAGGATGCTCGGCGCTGCGAATCCACTCGAACGCCACCATTTCTGTGGTCACCAACTCGGCCCCCGCGCCTGCCAAGCGGTCAAAAGCCGCGTCGCGGTTGCGCTCGGTGCGCGAGCTGCAGGCATCGGTCACGACCCACACATCAAACTCATCCTCCAGCAGGTCCAGAGCAGTCTGCAGCAGGCAGACATGCGCCTCACAACCCGCCAGCACAATGGTGCCGCGCTCGGCACCCGCGGACGCCTTTTGCAGGTGCTTGGGCAGGCTGCGGGCATTGCCTTGCACGGGTTTGGGAGGCGGCCGCAGCCACTCGCCCAGCCCTTCCTCCACGGCACTGAACTGCATCTTGGACAGCACCCGGGCGCCTGCCGCCTCCAGCGCCACTTGCAGTTCAGGCGCAGTCGCGCCCAGCCCGGACGGGTTTTGCTCCGTGGCAAACGCCGGCACGTGCAGCAAAGCCGCCAGACGGGCCAGCCGCACCGCGTTGGCCAGCGCCAACGGGCCATCCAGCATCGCCGGCATCAGCCGCAGCTGGTAGTCCACCAACACCAATTGCGACTCTTCAACATCCAACAGCATGGGCGTCTTTCAAAAATCTACTTTTCGGCAGCCGCCGCCGCGGTGGCTTCGTCCAGCGCCTTGCAAGATGGCGAGCACACGGCCTGCGATTTGCCCAGCACCTTGCGGGTGGTCATCAGTGAACGTGCCCGGTGCTTGCCGCACAGGAAACACGACATGGTGGCGCCGCCAAACGACGCGGCCGCCATGAACGGTGAGCCCGACACTTTGGACTTGTAACGCAATCCGTCTGGTAGAACGGTAGTTTTCGATTCTGCTTTTGCCATGAAAGGTCCCTCTTTAGCCTTGCTTGACGCCGTGAACACCACGGGTTAAGCTTCCTAGATGCGAATTATCCTCGTTCTGGCCGCGCTTTTGCTGATTAATACCGCATATGCAAATCCGGCGCCGTCTCCAGACGACACCACCCGCCTCCATTCAGACCGTGGTTTATTGACCAAAATCGGCGATGTGGGTGACAAAGTGGAGGCAAAAGCCTCTGAATTGGTCGTAAATGCCATGACCTTTCTGGGCGTACCCTACCGTAGAGGGGGCACCAGCGTAGACACCGGTTTTGATTGCAGCGGCTTTGTGCGCGCCATTTTTGAGCAAACCGCTGGACTGGTATTGCCCCGCCGCGCCAAGGAGCAGGCTGCCACATCGCAAAAGATTGACCGATCCGACCTGCAACCGGGCGACCTGGTGTTCTTCAACACCATGCGCCGTGCCTTCAGCCACGTCGGCATCTATATTGGCGATGGCCAATTCATTCACTCCCCCAAACCAGGGGCTGAAGTCCGCGTCGAAAGCCTCTCACTGGCCTACTGGGCGCGCCGCTTCGATGGCGCCCGCCGGGTTCCGGTTGAGGCTGACACCGCCGACAAACCCTGAGGTCGGCCAGGCCGCGCCGCGCTGCGTCGGCCTACTTTGCGCAGCTTTACACGCCTGCCTGCCTTGACAAGGTCAAAGCGGGCTGCCGCTGGCTATCATTCCTGGCCGGGCACCGCAGGTCGCGGCCCTCCTCAATTCTGTCCCCCCCATCGGCAAGCTGTGATGCGCATTTCCCGTCTGAACCGAACACTGGTCAATCTTCCCCACTGCGCGCTGGCCTTGGCCGCGTTAGCCTGTTTTTCCGCTGACGCCCAGGTAGCCCCCTCACCAACGCCCCCGGAAGCCGACAGCAAGGACGCAAAGCCAGGAACCAACCCCGCCCCCACACTCAATCGTGTCGAAGTTATTGGCTCCAGCAGCGACACAGACCTGCGCCGCGCTTCCACCGCAGCCAAGATCATCATCGGCAAGGAAGATATCGAGCGCTACGGGGATAGCTCGGTCAGCGAAGTTCTCAAGCGCTTGCCTGGTGTGACCACCGGTGGTCGCCCCGGGCGCGGCGGCGACGTGCGCATGCGCGGCATGGGCGGTGGTTACACGCAACTGCTGATCAATGGCGAGCGCATGCCACCGGGTTTTTCCTTGGACAATTTGCCTCCGGACCAAGTGGAACGCATCGAAGTCATGCGGGCACCCACTGCCGAGTATGGCGCCCGCGCTGTGGCCGGCACCATCAATGTGGTGCTGAAAGAGGCGCTCAAGAAGACGCTCAATGAGGTCCGCATTGGAGCCGGCGTTGAGGACAACCGGGTGTCACCCAACCTGTCCTGGACGCGCAACGACAAGTTTGGGGAAGGCGTTGCCTACACCGTAACCCTGTCCGCCAACCGCAGTGACACCCGCGATGAACATGACACCCGCACCCGCTGGTACGACCTGGGCAGCGGTCTGACGGTACTGAACCAGCATGAAACAGGCTTTAGTGCCAACACACGGCAAGGCGTTCACCTGAATGGGCGCGTGCAAATTGCCATTGCGCCGGGAGAGTCGCTGATCCTGATGCCATTTTTGATGCTGTCGCAAGGCACGTCTGAATCACAAGGCCAACTCGACCAGCTGCCCGGTGGAGCCATTACCCAGCCGTATGCACGCTATGCCACAGCCGGTGATGGCCGCTTCAGTTCACTGCGGGGCAATGCCCAATGGCAGAAAAATCTGGGCAACGGCGCCCGGCTTGAGTTGCGCGGTGGCGCCGGAAGTGGCAATTTCGAAAACCACGGGACCCGACAGGAATTTGACAGCGCCGGACTGCTGACCCGAACCACAGACGACCAGACCAGCACCCGGGAAACGGGCTGGAACCTGACCGGCAAGGCTTCCCAACAACTGGAAAATGAACACAGCCTGGTGGCCGGTTTAGAGCTGGATAACAGCATCCGCAAACAAAGCCGCACCACCCTGCAAAACGGCCAGCCCATCCTCACCGAGTTCGGTGACGACCTCAGCGCCTCCAGCATGCGCTTGGCCACCTATATTCAGGACGAGTGGAACCCCACCAAGCAGATTTCCGCCTACGCCGGACTGCGCTGGGAAGGCATTGAAACCCGCAGCGACAGCGATGCCTACCAGGTCAGCAACCGCAGCAGCGTAGTGACGCCCCTGCTGCATGCGACCTGGAGGCCGACCGAGACAAGCCGCGACCAGTGGCGCAGCAGCCTGACGCGCAGCTACAAGGCCGCCAGTTTGCAGGAGCTGATTGCCCGGCCCGCCATTTCGCAGCGTTTCCCGACCGGCAGCAACGAAGTAGGCAGCCCGGACCGCGCCGGTAACCCCCATCTGGCCCCCGAACTGGCACGCGGGTTCGAGTTGGCCTACGAGCACTACCTGGGCAAAGGCGGCCTGATGAGCGCCAACTTCTTCTACCGCCGCATCAACGATCTGATTCGCAATGTGGTGGCACTGGAAGATGTCTCCTGGTCTACCGACAAGCGATGGGTGTCACGCCCGCAGAACGTGGGCGATGCCATTGCCCAGGGCATTGAGCTGGAAGCCAAGTTCCGCATGGATGAGCTGTGGGCAGACGCCCCGCCGGTCTCCCTGCGCACCAATGTCAGTTTCTTTGATTCCCGTGTGGAACAGGTGCCCGGCCCGAACAACCGGCTGGAAGGCCAACCCAAGGGCACGGCCAACCTGGGCGCCGACTACAAGATGCGCGGTCTGCCCCTGAGCCTGGGTGCCAGTGTCAACATCACGCCGGGCTACGATTTGCAGCTCAGCGACATCCAGAGCAGCTCCGTGGGCACCAAGGTCGTCACCGATGCCTTTCTGGTGTGGTTCATCAACCCCAGCGCGCAATTGCGCCTGAGCGCCAACAATCTGCTGCCCCATGATTACCTCAGCACCGGCAGCACCCTGAATGGAACACAACGCCAGGATAACGAGAGCGCCAACGCGTCCAAAATCCGCTGGGGATTGCGGCTGGAATTCAAGCTTTAGGGCTCTTGCCAAACACACCGGTGCAGGCAGCGCGCGCGCTGTCTGCCTCGGGCAGCTTGGCACAAATGCCGTTGAGCTGGGCACTGAGTTTCTGTACCACGGCGGCGTGCTTGCCATCGGCATTCCATTTGCCGAGCTGCGCGCCCATTTTCTCCAGACTGCGGCGGTTGCGCTCATAAAACGTCTCCGGAGCCGCATCCAGTTCGGCAATCACCTGCGCCGCCGCTTTTTCGATGCGCGCGCTGTCCTGGGGCGCCATCTCGATCAGTTTCAGCACGTAGCCACTACCCCACTGCAAGCGGGTGGCGGGCCCCATGGAGCCGGCGTAGGCCTTCTCGGCCCAGTCCAGCGACGCGGCCTTGTCGCCGCGTTTCTTGGCATTCGAAGCCAGTACCAGCATGTGGTAGTACGCCGACACCGCCTTGGGCAGTTCGGCCTGCAACATCGCGTCGGAGGCGTCGAGCATGCCCACCTCACTGAGCAAATGCGCCGCGGAGGGGATCACCGCCTGGCGCTCGTACTTGTCGGTGCTGGTCGTATCGGCCTTGGCCGCAGCGGCCTGGGCCTGCGCCACCAATTCGGCAGGCAGATCAACCTTGGCATTCTTGGGCTTGTCGATTTGCGCCAGACTGACCTTGGCCTGCACCGCACCGAGCTGATCGGCCTTGGACAATGCCTGGTCAGACGCCAGCCGGTCCAGTGCCGCATTCATCGCGGATACCAGCGCCGTGCGCTCGGTACTGCCGGCAGCGGTCAACACGGTCACCAGATCGTTGGCATAGTTGACGAAGATGTCACCGTTCTCCCGCGTCCGAGGCGCATCGGCCAGAATTTTCTGGACCTGGGCCAGGGCCTGTGCTTTGTCCAGTTGCGGCGTCTTTTCCTGGGCTGCAAGCGCGACGGAGCGCAGCGCGAGGCGCGCGGCCGCTTCTTCCTGCTGCGCCGGGCATTTCAGTGCCAATTGCTGCACGGTAGAGGCCAGCTCCTTCTTGGGCAGCAGCTGTGCCTCATCCAGTTCCCAAGAGTAGTACGCCAGCATGCGCCATGCGTCAGCGGAAAGCGCTGTGCCACCGGCGCCAGGTGCGGCCAGTGCCGCAGCCAGGGTTTCCTTGATGGGTTGCGTGGCATTCATTCCCATCTTCAGCACCTGCATATACTGCACGGCATCCACCTCACCGGGCAAGCGCGTGAGTTCGGTGCCGTCGGGCTTGAACAGAATCGTGGTCGGGTAGCCGCGCACCTTGAACTGCGTGCCCAATTTTTGCGCACCGGGCGTGTCGCCATCCAGATAGACCGGAATGAAGCCTTTGCTGCGCTCCACAAAATCAGGGCGGTTGAAAACCGTGGCCTTGATCTGGTTGCACGGTGGGCACCAAACCGCGCCCCAATACAAGAACACCGGTTTGTTGTCAGCCTTGGCCTTGGCAAAAACAGCGTCAAGACTGGCGCCATCGGGCTTGACCCAATCGATTCCGGCATGGGCCGCAGCGGCAGAAGGCACAGCCGGTTTGGCTGCAGGCAACGCCGCGGTTTCAGGCGCTTTGGAGCACGCCACAAGCAGCACGGGTAGGGCGGCGAGCAATGCGAGACGGGTCATGGATTTCAAACCTTTTGTAAAAGTGAAGCCAGGATTTTGCGCCATTTCCGAACGCCCTGCCCACACGGACCGTGCCTGCGCGGCATCTGAAGCTTGCGCGGACCTTTACGCCGGCTTCACGCAGCCTTAACCGGTTCGCCACCTTCGGGACCGAAGATAGGCAGATGGAAAAACCACATCGACATCATCTCCCATACCGTCCGCAGATTCTGCGGGTCATTGGCCTAGCCTGGCTGTGCGCCGCTGCCAGCCTTCCCACGCCCGGCCTTGCGCAGAGCGGCCCATCCCAGACGGCGGCGGTCGCCACAGCGGCGTCCGTGGCGCTACCGGACATGACCACGATCGCCGCCCGGCTATCGCCCAGTGTCGTCAACATCAGTGTGCGCGGCGTGCGCAAGGTATCAACAGCCGCAAAGACCACGCCCCCCGCCGGTGACGGTTCCGCAGGTTCCCCGGACGACCTGGCATTGCGCGAATACCTGCGCCGGTTCCAGCAGCGCTTCGGCGAGCTGCCTTCCCAGTTGAACATGCCGGTGCGCGGCGAAGGCTCCGGCTTCATCGTCCGCTCCGACGGCGTGATCATGACCAACGCCCATGTGATCAGCGATGCGGACGAAGTGGTCGTCAAACTGTCCGACCGCCGGGAGTTCCTGGCCAAGGTGCTGGGCACCGACAAGCGCACGGATATTGCCATCCTCAAGATCGATGCCAGGGATCTGCCCGCGGTCGTGTTGGCCCCCTCCAAGCCGCAGCGGGTCGGCGACTGGGTGATGGCGATTGGCTCGCCGTTCGGCTTCGAGAGCACGGTCACGGCCGGCGTCATCAGCGCCACCCGCAGGACCCTGCCCGGAGACGGAACGGTGGCCTTTATCCAGACCGATGCGGCCGTCAATCCCGGCAATTCCGGCGGCCCGCTGATCAACATGCAGGGTGAGGTCATCGGTATCAACTCGCAGATTTTCTCGCTGTCGGGCGGCTACCAGGGCGTGTCGTTCGCAATACCGGTCGACGTCGCGGTGAACATCGAGCAGCAAATTCTGGCCACCGGCCAGGTGCGCCACGCCAAGATCGGGGTCGCCGTCCAGGAGGTGGACCAGTTGCTGGCCCAATCGTTTGGTCTGGCCCGGCCACGCGGCGCGCTCGTGTCGGAAGTGGTGCCTGGCGGCGCAGCGGATCGCGCCGGCATCCACGTCGGCGACATCGTGCTGACCGCCAATGGCAAGGCAATGGAACAAGCGGGGGACTTTTCCGTCGTCGTTGGCATGGCGCTGCCACGTGACCGGCTGGGCCTCTCGGTCTGGCGCAGAAGCAAGGAAGTCAGCCTGCAAGTCACGATGGACGACTCCGCCGACGGTCTGGCCCAGCCGGTGGTCGACACGGCCGGCACACCTATCAACCGCCTGGGCCTGGCACTGCGGCTGGCCAAGCCCGATGAACTGGGTGCAATGGGAGCGGCGAGTGGATTGTTCATTGAAAAAGTCAGCGGGGCTGCCGAGCGCGCCGGCGTGCAGGCAGGCGATCTCTTGCTGGCCATCAACAACGAAAACATCCACACCGTTGCACAAGCCAGAACCCTGGCCGACGGGTCAGCGGGGGCCGTCGCCTTGCTGCTGCTGCGCGATGGTTCGCGCCTGTTTGTACCACTGCGTCTGGCAGCACCGCCCACGGTCTAGGGGGGCGCCATCAATGCACCCAGCGCAAATCCCACTCCTGCACGATAGGGCCGTACTGTCCCCTGGTTTCGGCGGTGGGCATCAGCGTGTATTTCGCGCTCAGGCGCCCAGCATCCGCGAAGGACTGCGGCGCCAGCCCTTGCATACCGGGTGCGCCGGTGCCGACATACAGTGCAACCCCTTGCTTCTTCTTGTACGCGCACGAGCGGGAATGCACACAGTTGAATGCGACATCCTGGGTGGACAACAGAGTCAGCGACAACTCATGCTTCTTCTTGTCAAGGTCCACGTTGAGTATGCCGGTCGGCTTCATGGCAATCTCCACGGGCGCCGCCAGCGCACAGGTCCAACTGCTGAACTTGCCATCCGACTCGGCCGACCTTTCTTTGAACGAAACATCCCATTGCGACAGCAGCACGCTGGCATTGGGCGCCTCTCCGCTCAGAAAGTCAGAGCTGACGGACCTGCTGTCGCGTTCGGTGACGGGCAGGCTGACCTTGACGGTGGCACGAGAAACCACCTGCGGGCTGACCTCGGTTCCTGACACATTGATGGTCCCGGTATAGGCACCCAGTTTGGCCGGCTGCGCCAGCACCGCAGCGGGTGCGGCACCGGCCACGACAGCGACAATGATCACGCCGTTGAAGCATGACGCCAGACGCATTCCGTTTGATGATCTGGCCGCTTTGGCCCGCGAAGGCGCAATTTCTGTCAGCATGGTTTTGGTTCTCCCTGGGCCGATTAAACAGGCTTACCAACGGGCACGCAAGCGCCAAGCACGACGGTAATAGTTTGTAAGTGGAGCCCCAAAGCCCTTCAGGTGGATCAAAATGGAGCACTCCCATTTGCCCATCTATCGCTACCGCGTTCACACACATCCCATGTCCATCTACAAACGTTTTCTCGCCTCCACCCTGATCGCTTCCACGCTGGTCATGGGTCTTCCCGCAACCGCCCAAGCGGGCATTGTGCCGACCCAAGACGCCATGTCCACCAGCTCAGCCACGGTGAACCGTGCACAGATCAATACCTTTCTGGCTCGCGCTGACGTACGCAAAGGTCTGATGGACCAGGGTATCGATGTAGAGGCCGCCCAGAGCCGCGTCAACTCCCTGTCAGACGCCGAGGTGGCGGAGCTGGCCGGCCGGGTTGACCAGGCTCCAGCCGGTGGCGATGTTCTTGGCCTGATGTTCACGGTTTTCATTGTTTTGCTGGTGACCGATATTCTGGGCCTCACCAAAGTCTTCCCGT
The DNA here is from genome assembly GCA_030645355.1 of Rhodoferax sp. Taxonomy (GTDB): domain Bacteria; phylum Pseudomonadota; class Gammaproteobacteria; order Burkholderiales; family Burkholderiaceae_C; genus Allorhodoferax. The sequence continues at coordinate 63,969 of JAUSNJ010000086.1, forward strand.
TCACTCGATCGGTGCGATGAGCAAACGGCGCTCCCGCCTGGCATCCCCCGCTGTGGCGGGGGTTTTCATTTGTGCCGTGCTTGCGGGCTGTGCGGCACCGCAAACCGCCCATCTGGCCCACCAATGGCCGCCCATGCTGCCAGCACGCGCCGAACTGGTGAACACACCGTTCATACCCCAGGACGACTATGAATGCGGTCCCGCCGCATTGGCCATGGTCCTGCAGGCCGCAGGACTGCTGGTCACTGCAGACGAACTCGTTGCGCAGGTCTATTTGCCGGGTCGCAAGGGTTCGCTGCAAGTGGAGATGCTGGCCGCGGCACGCCGAAACGGACTGCCGGCCTACTCGCTGGAGCCCGCCCTGGACGCCGTGCTGCAGGAGGTTGCTGCGGGCAACCCGGTGCTGGTTTTCCAAAACCTGTCGCTTCCCGTCTATCCGGTATGGCACTACGCCGTGGTAATTGGCTATGACCGCGAGCGCCGGGAACTCCTGCTGCATTCGGGCCGCACCCCACGCCAGACCCTGTCGCTGGATACGTTTGAGCGCACGTGGGCAAGGGGCAAGCATTGGTCCATGGTGGCACTCCCGCCGACCCGCCTGCCCACAACCGCACAGGATGACACGTTTGCCCGATCGGTCGCAGCACTCGAAAGGGTTGACCCCAAGGCGGCCAGTACTGCGTACGCCACCGCATTGAAGCGATGGCCCCTGCACCGTGCGCTGATGCTGGGCAGCGGCAATACAGCCTATGCCCTCGGAGACCTGTCTTCCGCACAGTCAGCGTACAACGCGGCGGTGCAGGCACACCCGGACTTTGCGGATGCCTGGAACAACCTGGCGCAAGTGCTGCTGGACCTGGGCAACCAACCTGGGGCAAAGCAGGCCATCGCCAAGGCCGTGGCACTGGGTGGTCCGCGGCTGTCACAGTATCTGGCCCTGCAAGAGACCGTTGGCCGCTGAAACCAGTGCTCAGCGCGCAGTAGCGCTCGAACGGTTGAGCGTGTTGAACAGGTTGTAAGCGCCAACCGGCCGGTCCATGGGAATGCGCTTGACTTCCCTGCGGGTTGCCGCATCCAGCACCACCAGGGCACCGCCGTCAGCCTTGTGCTCCCGCAAACTGGTCAGCGCGTACCGGCCGTCGCGGGTTAACGTGTTCCGCGCCAGGGCTTGGCCAGAGGTGGTGGTGTCCTGCACCACGAAATCGGCAACGCGCTTGCGCACGTCCAGATTGACAAGCTGACCCTTGCCTGCTCCGTGGCGGAGAGCCATCAGTTCGGAATAGTCCGGGGTGAAGGAGAAATCATCGAGGGGCTCGGAGAGGTAGGAGCGCCGGGGGTTCAGAAAACCGCGGATGAACGCCCCTTCCTTGTATTGAAAGTCATGCACCATACCCACCGCAATATCCTCGGCCGCCGGGTCGTAGCTGACTTCCCAGACCTCGGCCACATCCTTCAGGGCCACGACAAAACTCCTGCGTGGCGGCGCGTCGCGCAGGGCCGCGACACGCGAGTGTGTCTTGCCATTCTTGTCCTTGACAGCCAACACCTTGAGCGGGTTCAGGTCGGCATCCAGCAGAACCAGCGTAGCAGGCAGGTCGTTGGCGACCGCCACAAACTTGCCGTCGCCCGACACCGCCATCTGGCGCGTGCTGGAGCCAACCCGGACCTCGGCCACCAGCACGAGATTCCAGATGTCGAACTTGGTGATCCAGCCATCGTTCGAGGCTAGGAACATGTAACGCCCGTCGGGCGTGAAGGCCGGCCCAGCATCCAGCAGGTTGCGGCTCGCAAAACGGTGGATGGGCTCCAGCTTGTCGCCATCCAGCACCGTCACGTGCTGGTCTGCAGCCTCCACCACGATGAAGAGGTTCAGCATGTCCGCACCCCGGAACAGCGCTGACGCGGTAGCCGGCAATCCGGCGGACGCCGGGTTGACAGTGCGCGAGGCCCGCATGTCCGACTCCGAGAAGTCGGCCTGCGTGGCCAGCGCCACGCCAGCCATTCCGAGCAGGGCAAACCCGAAAAGGAAAGATCGCCAAGTTGCTATACATTTCATAGCGATATATCCAATACATACGAGGGCTACAGCCCATTTTTCATCAGAACTCTCGAGATTATACCCAATATGGGTATAATTCCGGCTGCCATGGTCACCAAACACACGCCTCCACCGCCTCGTGCCAGCCTGGCCGACGCCCTGTTCCCCAAAGTACGCCAGCGCGTGCTGGCGGTGCTGTTTGACGCCCCAGAGCGCAGCTTCTTCATGGGCGAAGTCATCGCCCTGGCCCATTCCGGCACCGGGGCCGTTCAGCGTGAACTGACTGATCTGGCAGCGGCCGGGCTACTCACGGTACACAAACACGGCAAGCAAAAACACTACCAGGCCAACGCAGACGCACCCGTTTTTGACGCGCTCAGTGCCCTGGTGGGCCAGACCATCGGTGTCAACAATGTCGTACGGGCATCCCTGGCCCGGGTCAGCGACCAGGTCAACGCCGCCTTCGTTGTAGACCAGGCACCCACGGCGCCACAAGCACCGGTGACCGTCATGCTGTTTGGCAACAACGCGGACAACGGCGCTGTTTCGGACGCCATGCAGGGCGCGGCCAACATCTTGGCGCGCCAGGTCAGCTTTACTTTGCACACCGCCGACTCCGTGGCCGCCGCCCTGGAGCAAGACAGCCGCTTCCTCACCCGTTTGCTGCAGTCGCCAAAAACCTGGATTGTGGGCAGCGAAGACGCGCTCTTCACCCAAGCATCGTGACCTCGCCCCACCCCCAACTCTTCACCGCCCGCACCGAACCCGATGACCTGCAGGTCGATGCCTGGGACACGGAGCCCTTGCTCCTGTCGCTGGAGCAAGGCGGCAGCAATTGGCCCAGCTCTTGCCGCAACGGCGTCTGTCGCACCTGCATCGGGAAACTGCACAGCGGCCAGGTGCGCTATGCCATCGAATGGCCTGGCCTGAGCAGCGAAGAACTGGCCGAGGGCTATGTACTGCCCTGCGTGGCTATTCCGTGTTCTGATGTCGTGTTGCACCAGGGCTACTAGAGTTCGGCCGGCTGGGTGAAACCTTCATCAGGTTCTGCGGAAACAGTAACGTTGCGCCCCGTTGCCTTGGCGCGGTACAAGGCGGCGTCAACCCTCCTGAACCAGCTTGCCACGTCTTCATCAGGCAATAACTCTGCTACGCCAAACGAGGCGGGCAAGTGAACCTTAACGGAGCCTTCCGTGACCGTTGTTTTTTCCAGCAAACCGCGAAGCCGGTCCGCCAACAGGAAAGCGGCAGCTCCATCGGTCATGGGTAATAGCACCAGAAACTCTTCGCCGCCGACCCGTGCCAGCATGTCGCCGTCGCGCAGCTCCGCGGTCACTGTCTGGGCCACCATTTGCAGCGCCCGGTCGCCCACCGGATGCCCATAGTGGTCGTTGATGGATTTGAAATGGTCCAGATCAAACATCACAAGGCAGACGCTCGCGCCATGGCGCCGACGAATGGACACCTGGCGCTCCAGCTGCTCGAAAATGTATCGACGGCTAAAAGCACGCGTCAACACATCCTGTGTCACCATTTGATTGAGTCGCGTCAGCGCCGTCTGAAGCTCTGCATTCTTGACTTCCAGCGCGGCATTGCTGGCATGCAGCTCGCTGCGGGCCATGGAGATTTGCATCAACAAAGCCCCGTTGCGCACTGAATGGTTCAGCTCCCTGTGGAGTTCCTGCTCGACCTCACGCGCGTAACGGATCTGGACTGCAAACAACACCAGCAAGCCTGCTGCTATCTGCCACGTGTAGGGGTTATCTACAAAAGCCAACTGCACCAGCGGTGGCAGCAGGATGCCGACGGAAAACAGCAAGGTCGCGCTGCGAAACGCCGACATGATGATCATGCAGACGCCCGACACGCCGACCAGCACGGTGACGTTCAGCAGGTACAGAAGATAGTGACCATCCCTCCAGAAAAGCCAGACCGATGATCCCCAGCCCAGACCCACCAGCCCGGCCAACGCAATTTGTAGCGATGCCCAGTGTTGAACCTGATGGTCATCGCCGAGATTGCGACGATAGCGCGCACCAATCGAGACGATCACCAGTTCAATGACACCCATCATGCACGCCCAGCCCACGACAATGGCCCACCCTACGGCAGCGCTCTGCACCCACGCCAGCAACACGATTCCCACGGGTGCCGTCAAGGCACCTGCGACTGATCGGTCCATAAAGACGCGTGTGGTCTCGGCCAATACGCCGCGGGCGATCAGATTCTCGTCAAGGTCCGAAACACTATGGCCCGTCATTGCACTTCCTAAGCGTCCTTCACACGCTCCCCGGTACGTTATTAGACGCTATTTGAACACTGTTGAAAGCGCTTCTGAAACTGGTCACCGGCACACACCGCGTAGCGATTGGCCGAAGTTACACAAGCCGTATGTGGTCCTCCCAAGCAAGCCTTGACCCGGCTCAAGGCCCCTCAACACGATTGCGGCCCTTGGCCTTGGCCCGGTACATGGCAGCATCGGCACGCGCGATGACGGTGTCCACGCTATCGCGCGCCTCAAGGTTGGTGCTGACGCCAATACTGACTGTGCATCGGGGTTGCGGACCCGGCGCCATGCAGGCCGCGCGAATGCGCTCCGCGACCACCATCGCTTCCTGCAGCGATGTTTCCGGCAGCAGCGCAACAAATTCTTCCCCACCAAACCGGCCCAACTGGTCGGGCCGGCGCAGCAGACCGTTGACCATGGTCACAAAGTCGACCAGCACCTGGTCACCCCGCTGGTGCCCCTGTGTGTCATTGATCACCTTGAAGTGGTCCAGATCCATGACCAACAAGGCCATGCTTCGTCCACTGCGCTGGCTGCGCGCCAATTCTGTGGCGCACACCTCATTCATGTGGCGCCGGGTCAGGGCATTGGTCAGTGAATCATGGCTGGCCAGGTAGGCCACCTCGCTATGCAGGCGCTCGGCGGCCAACAGTATCAGGCTGACCGACAGCAGCACCACGCAAAACGAGAAACTGGTGACGTAAGCCAGCTGCTGCGGTGAGCTGTCAAAGAGGTCTTGCCCGACCGGCCAGAGGAAAGCCGTCGCAATCCGCATCAGGAGGATCGCCAACATCGCCAGAACCACCCCCAAAGCCAATATCTTGGCAATTGACGACAAACCCTGTTTGCGGATCAAATTGGCAAAGGCAATGAACAGGCAGATCGCCAGCGCATTCGACAAAACCAGGCGAACCATAAAGCTGGGCTCGACAAAGGTAAACCACATCTGCACCAGCACGACGACGCCGATCAGTACCAGCCAAGGCCAGTACCGTGGCGTCACACCAAAGAAGCGCTGGGTTCCGGCATAGGTCAGGAAAAGCCCGGTGGGTAACAAAAGCCGCGGAATGGAAATGGCGATGAAGTTGGGCGCTTGACCCAAGAACGATGCCAATATGCAGGCAACCGACACCAGCGTCAGTGCCACGGCCCACCCGCCCAATCCCTTGATGGTCGGCGGGTAGCTGCGCTTGAGCGCAAAAAGTATGACCGCCATAAAGGCGCTCATGACTCCTGACAACAAAATGACCGTACGCGGGTCGACGTGGATCATGAAAACAGATACGAAGGAGTCATGGGGCAATTATTGCATCCGGCGCCTCGGTGCCGGACGCGCAGACCCTCAATACTGCTTCAGAAACGACAGCAGGCTGGCGTGCTGGGTGTCGCGGTACCGTGCGCACAGGCGCACCGACTCCAGAGACTGTGTCAGCGTCTTGTCCATACCCGTGTAGGTCTTGGTCAGCGGTGTGAAGAAGCGCTCCAGCTGTTGCGCCTCTTTGGCACTGCAGGCGCCCTGAAACATTCTCGGAAAGCCAATGACCGACTCCTTGGGCATTTTCGCGGCGATGGCGTCAAAGTGTTCCGTCAGGAACGCGAACACCCCGTCACGCAAGGCCTCGGTGCGCCCACGCGAACGGCTGGCACTCATGATTTCACGCAGATCGTGATCCGGTGACAGCCACAGCGCTCGCGCAGCCTGCGCCAGCTCGGGCGCGCGGAAGCTGCCCAACGCGGCATAGATGTCGGCACGCTCGCGCCGGTTCGGATTGCCCACCACAGCGGCAACCAGCGCATCAAAGTAGGCTCGGTCGCCGTCGAAGGCTGCCGATCGCAAGACCAGGGAGCGACTGCCCGGCGGCAAACTGGAGCGGTCTTTCAGCCAGCGCTGTGCCAAGCTGGTGGCCTGGGCTGCCAGACCAGCGTCTTGACCCAACTCGACGTAACGCGCCATCCAGCTCGAACGCATGACCCGGTCCTCGGCGCTATCGCCGGGCTGTTCCAGCAAACCCAGCTGATTCGCGCGTATGCCAAAGGCGGATTGCCACAGCTTCGCGTAGGCAGCACGCTGCCCGGGCTCCAGCATGACGTCCACACGGCTGATGGCTGTCAACGCGGATTCCGCCACTTCACGCGTCGGATGGTCGGCGAACCGCATCGAAATGGTCAGCAACTCGGTGACCGACAGGTCGCCCGACTCGGTCATGGCCTGCACATCGTTCAAATTGGCCAATAACTCCTCCACGCTCAGGTCTGCCTTTTCCATGAGAACAGCCATCTGACCCGGTGCGTAGACCGCACGGTAGTAGCCCGAGCCATTGACATTGGCTTGCACCCAGGCGGGGCACGCCGAATCCGGCAGTGGCAGCTGGCCAGTCTTTTCCTTGAGCAGCATTTGCGCCGTGCCCGAAGGCGTACGCACCGTCACCGGAACCCTCCAAAGGGATGCGCGCGTGTCCTTGACGCCACTGGGCAGAAAGCGTGACTGGGTCAACTCCAGACGGGGTTTGGCATCGCACTTCAACGCCACCGTGACACGGGGAATACCCGGCTGGTGGGTAAACGTCCTGAACGCGGCGATGAGTTCACGGTCGCCCTGGGCCAGGGCGTCGACGAAGTCTTCACCCGTGGCATTGCCCCAGGCGTGCTTGGCCATGTAGCGGCGCACGCCAGCCTTGAACTTCTCTTCGCCCAGCCAGGTCTCAAACATGGCCAGCACCGCTTGTCCCTTGCCGTACACGATGGCAGCACTCTGGCCACCCAATGGGTCGCTTTGGGAAAAGGTCTTGGTCACGGGTTGGTAGATCTGGGTGGTGGACAGCAGGCGGTCGGTGTGCATGGCCCAGGCGCGCGCACCCTGGGTGCCGCTTTCACCATGGAGTTCAGGACCCATTTGGGCAGATATTTTCTCCGCCATCCAGGAGGCGAAGGATTCATTGAGCCACAGGTCATCCCACCACGCCATGGTGACCAGATCGCCAAACCACATGTGCGCCAGTTCGTGGGCCTGTGTTTCCACCAGATAACGCTTGAAGCCAACCGTCTCTTCACCCGGCTTGGACAACAGGCTCAACGACGCAAAGGTGACCAGCCCGGGGTTTTCCATGGCGCCAAAGTTCAAAGTCATGGGCAGCGCCATCACATCCAGTTTTTCGTACGGGTATGGCATGCCAAAGTAGGCTTCCAGCTTGGCCAGAATGGCGGGCGTGACGCTGGCCGCAAAGCTGGCCTCCTTGGCCCGGCCGCGGGGTGTGATGAAGCGCACCGGCGTGTTGCCGACCATGCCACCATCCAGAATGTCGAACGGACCGACACCAAAGGCCAGCAGGTAGCTCGGCAGCGGTTTGGTGGTCTGGAACTCAACGCGCTTTTGGCCGTGCTCCAGCATGACCTCGCGCGCCATGGGTGCGCTGGCCACGGCCGTCAGCGCCTGTGGAATCGTCAGCGACAAGGTCCATGGCACTTTCCAGCCCGGCTCGTCGAATGCTGGAAACGCCTGGCGCGCGCTGATGGACTCGAACTGGGTGAAGGCATACCAGTCGCCCCCCTCCTGCTGGCGGAACAGACCCTGGCTGTCCTTGTCCTCGATCTTGCCAACAAAGGAGATGGTCAGTTCGCCCTGCCCCTTGGGAAAAGCCTTGTCAAAATTCAGGTCCAGCACGTCCAGGCTGCGCTGGCGTGCGCTCGCCGTGAAGCTGCGTGTGCCGACCTTCAGCACGGCAGACTGCACCGAGATGTCCACGGCATGCAAACGAATCAGCTGGGCGCCTCGCTTGATGTCGACCGAAATCGCGACCTCACCGCTGTGGGTCGGCAGGTTGGGATCGACCTGAAGTGCCAGTCGGTACGCGGTGGGGGCGATGGTGCCGGGCAGACGCAGCGGCATCTCGTGGGCAGCAGCCCAAGCCGTCAACGTGTGCAGTGCGAGCAGCACGCATCCAAAAAAACGCTTCATTCACTTGTCTCCGTCAATGACCCGGATAGGGTCTGTTATTTGCTATCAAATGTGTAGTGGTACACGTATGACTTACGAGGGCTCGTGGCCGTTTTCATTATACAAATCCAAAGAAAAACGGGCCCTCTGGCCCGTTTTTGCGCTGGGCCTGATGGCCCAATACCGGCTTACTTTTTCTTCTCTTCCATCAGGGCCTTGCACTCGGCCTTCATCTTGTCGTCTGCCTTGGCATCCATCTTCTTGCAGGCAGCCATCTTTTCTGCTTTTGCCTTGTCATCCATCGCACCACCATGGGCCGCCGCAAATGCGCCCACTGAAGCGGTAGCCAGAACTGCAACAACCAATGTCGAAAGAACTTTGCTCATGAATTGTCTCCGGGGATGTAGTAAAAGGATCAACGGCAAAAACTGCCGCAAGTCAATGTACTGCAAATATGAAGCCCTCACAATTCGCCGGTCCAAGGCTTTGCCCGCTCAAGTTGCTGCTGGCAGTGCTGGCCTTGGCGTTGCTTTCAATGGCAACGCAGGCGGCACCGTACACCCCCGCGCACGACGCCCAGGTTCTTGAGCGCCTGCCGTTTCGGGCGGGCGACGCCACGGCCCGCGAGCTGTCGGCCCTGCGTGCCGCAGTAGCCCAGGCCCCTACCGATCCACAGCCGGCGGCGGCGCTGGCCCACCGGTACTTTGACCTGGCCATCGCCAAGGGCGACCCGCGCTATGTGGGGTACGCCGATGCGCTGGTCAGCCGATTTTCGGCCAGCATGCCACCCGACCTGTTGGTGCTGCGCGGCATGGTGCGGCAGTACCGCCACGACTTTCAGGCCGCGCTGGATGACTTTGCAGCAGCGCTGGCGCAAGACGCCGACCTGGCTGGCGCCCACGCCTGGCGCGGTGCCATCTACCTGGTGCAGGCCGACTATGCCAGAGCCACTCAGGAGTGCGTCGCATTGCAGCGGTTGCAGCGCGCCGTGCTGCACGGTGGGTGTGCGGGTTTGACGCTGGCCTATACCGGCCATCTGGACGCCGCCTACAAGACCCTGCAACAGGCCCTGGCAGCGGCCAGCGACGAGGGCCACCGCCTGTGGCTCAACACGCGGCTGGGTGAAGTGGCGGCCTGGCAGGGGCTGCCCGACGTGGCGCAGCAGCACTATCGCCAGGCCCTGGCGTTGGACATCGACGATGGCTACCTGTTGGCCGCCTGGAGTGACTTTTTGCTGGACCAGGGCCGCCCCGCCCAAGTGGTGCAGCTGTTGACCAAATGGGAAGCGTCGGACGGGTTGCTGCTGCGTCTGGCCGAAGCCGAAACCCTGCTCAAGCTGCCAGCCGCCGCGGCGCACGTGCAGGCGCTGGACGACCGGTTTGCGGCCGCACGGCTGCGCGGCGACACCACACACCAGGCAGAGGAAGCCCGCTACCAACTGCGTCTGCGCCAGAACGCCCGCCAGGCCCTCGCCCTGGCCGCGGCCAATTACCGCGTGCAAAAGGAACCCCGTGATGCACGCATCCTGCTGGAGACCGCCTGGGCGGCGCAGGACCGGTCTGCTGCCCGTGCTGCGCTGGACTGGATACAGAGCAGCGGCTTTGAAGGCACCGAATTGCGCCGCCTGGCCCGGCAGTTTGACGCGCCACTTGCCGCGTCACCTTCACCGGAGGCCGCCAAATGATGGGCCGCGTTGTTGGGCTTTTGCTCCTGCTGTGCCTGCAGCTCCCGGCCTGGGCCCACAAGGCCAGCGACAGCTATCTGGTGGTCGACGCCAAGGGCACCGAGGTCACCGCGCAGTGGGACATCGCGCTGCGCGACATTGACTTCGCCCTCGGGCTGGACAGCGACGGCAATGCTGAGATCACCTGGGGCGAGCTGCGCCAGCGCCAGGCCGATATTGCAGCCTGGGCCCTGCCCCGCCTGGCCATAGCCCGAGGGGGCCCCTGCCTGCTTCAATTGAAGCAGTTGCAGGTCGATGACCACACGGACGGCAGCTTTGCGGTTCTGCAACTGTCAGGCGCCTGCCCCGCCCAGACGGGTGATCTCAGCCTGAACTACCGCCTGCTGTTCGATCTCGACGGCCTGCATCGCGGCTTGCTGCGCATCACGGTGGACGGCACAGGCCACACCACGGTGCTGTCACCCACCAGTGGCACGCTGCGATTTGCCGCGGGTGAGGTTTCGCGGCTGAAGCAGTTTCAGCAGTATCTGGTTGAAGGGGTCTGGCACATCTGGATCGGCTTTGACCACATCCTGTTTCTGTTGTCGCTGCTCTTGCCAGCGGTATTGGTGCATACGGACAACCGTTGGCGCGGTGCCGAGCGCTTTGGCCAGGCCGGGCGGGAAGTGCTGTGGGTGGTGACCTCCTTCACCGTAGCCCACTCCATCACCCTGTCGCTGGCGGCCTTGGGGCTGATCTCGCTGCCGTCCCGGCTGGTCGAATCCGCCATCGCGCTGTCCGTGGTGCTGGCGGCGGCCAACAACGTGTGGCCCGTGGTGGCCCACCGGCGCTGGGTGGTGGCGTTTTGCTTTGGCCTGATCCACGGCTTTGGGTTCGCCAGTGTGCTGGCGGAATTGGGCCTGCCAACTGACGCCCTGGCGCTGTCCCTGCTGGGCTTTAACCTGGGAGTAGAAGTCGGCCAGCTGGCCATCGTGGCCACCTTCCTGCCCATCGCCTTTGCGCTGCGCCACACCACGTTCTATCGCAAAGGTGTTTTCGTCTGGGGTTCGCTACTGACCATGCTGGTGGCAGGCGTGTGGCTCGTGGAGCGGGCATTCGACATCAAACTGATCACCGGCGTGGGGTTCTAGCCGCGCAAAGTTGTCGAGCAGCAGGCATGGGGTGGCCGTTCTGCGCAGGTTAAGGAGGAGCCCGCAAAGCGGGCGGGGGACACGGAGCAGAACGGCCACTCCATGCCTGCTGCGGGCGTGCTCTCGAACGCTCCTTCTGAGGACCCGGTCAACTTGCACGACAATCGGACATGACCGACGACGCCACCCCCCACCAACGACGGGTGCGCTATGCGGGCACCCACCCCAAACGCTTCGAAGAGAAATACAAGGAGCTGGACCCCACCAAGCATGCCGACGCGGTGCAAAAGGTCATGGACCGGGGGCAAACCCCGGCGGGCATGCACCGCTCCATTTGCGTCAACGAGATCCTGGGCATTCTCAAACCCCAGCCCGGTGAGATAGGGCTGGACGCTACGCTGGGCTTTGGCGGCCACACGCAAGAGATACTGCCCAAGCTGTTGCCCGGCGGCCGCCTGTATGGCGTGGACGTGGACCCGGTCGAGCTCCCCCGCACCGAGGCGCGCCTGCGCACGCTGGGCTTCCTGCCCACCGAGCTGATCGTGCGCCGCATGAATTTTGCCGAACTGGCCACGCTCTTACCCGAAGCCGGTGGCGGCTTTGACGTGGTGCTGGCCGACCTGGGCGTGTCGTCCATGCAGATCGACAACCCGGCGCGCGGCTTCAGCTTCAAGGCCGATGGCCCGCTGGACCTGCGCCTGGACCCCAGCAGCGGACAGTCGGCGTCCGAGCTGCTGCAATCCGTCACCCGCCAGCGCCTGCGCGACCTGCTGGTCGACAACTCGGATGAGCCCTTCGCCATTCCGCTGGCCGCCGCCCTGCAAGGCCAGTACCTGGAAACCACGACGCAGCTGGCCGACCTGGTGCGCCTCACCTTGGGCCTGGCCTTCAAGCGCAGCATGCCCGAGGAAGAGCGCCTGGCCGAAACCAAGAAGGTGCTGCAGCGCACCTTCCAGGCCCTGCGCATTGAAGTCAACGACGAGTTCGGCGTGCTGGACCGGTTTCTGGCCCTGTTGCCCACCTGCATGAACCCCGGTGGCCGGGTTGCGATATTGAGCTTCCACTCAGGCGAGGACCGGCGGGTCAAGAAGGCGTTTCAGACCGGCGAGCGCAGCGGTGTCTATGCCAGCGTGGCCAGCGACCCGATGCGGGCGTCATTTGATGAGCGCCGCGCCAACCCGCGCTCCACCTCGGCCAAGCTGCGCTGGGCGGTGATGGCTTAGCTACCGTATGATTGCTATGCTTTCAATAGCTGCATAGCCATATTCCACGAGGGCTAGAGGCCAGTTTCACTAAATGGCTTTGGGCCAGTGGGCATTCACCAGCAGGTTGGAGATGGACACACCCGGGGGCGCCTCGGGCTGCACGTCATGTGGGCCAAACCAGCGGGCCTCGGCAATCTCGCTGGCGTCTGGCGTGATCTCGCCGCCCGCGTACTCGGCGGTGAAGGCAATCATCAGCGAATGGGGGAAGGGCCAGGACTGGCTGCCAAAGTACTGCAGGTTGGTGACCCGCAGGCCCACCTCTTCCATCACTTCGCGGTGGATGGCCTCTTCAATCGACTCACCCGCCTCCAGAAAACCCGCCAGCGCGCTGAAGCGGCCGGTGGGCGAAATGACGTGGCGGGCCAGCAGAATCTGGTCGCCCTTTTTGATCAGCACCATCATGGCCGGCGAGATGCGGGGGTAGGCGATCATGCCGCAGGCCGGGCATTTGAAGGCGCGCTCGCCGCTGGCCAGTTGCATGGGGCTTGCGCAGTGCCCGCAGTAGCGGTGGGTGCGGGCCCACTCGGCCAGCTGCGCCGCGCGGCTGGCCAGGCCCAGCAGCGGCTCGTCCAGGCTGCCAAACAGCGACCGCAGCGGAACGAAGGCATAACCGGCTTGCGCCTCCAGGCCCGCGTCCACCCAGGTGGTGCAGCAATAGCGCTCCTGCCACAGGCCTACCGGGTGGAATTGCTCAGGCTGCAGCCCATGCAGCGGCAGGCCCATGCGCGCATCCGGCAGCGTCAGGTCATCTTCGCGGACCAGCAGCTTGCCACTTCTGAAGACAAAGGCTATGGGGTCTGCGTGCGCCTGAGCGGCCATCAACGGAACAAATGCACTGGGTGTTTGCAGCATGGGACGGTGGGCGTTATGGGGAGGACCTCGTAGGCGGTGCAGTATCGCAGCTTATGCCGTCGCTGAATCCTTGCTTTTACCGGGCGCATTGGTGCATAGTCCCACCGCTGGTAACAGCTTGCGGGTACATTGCGAGGCTCACGTTTTGAAGGGTTTTGGCATGAAAGTACTGGTCTTGGGCAGTGGCGTCATCGGCACGTCGGTGGCGTATTACCTGGCCAAGTCCGGGCACCAGGTGGAGGTCGTTGACCGCCAGCCCGGCCCGGCACTGGAGACCAGCTTTGCCAACGCGGGTGAGGTCTCGCCGGGCTACTCGTCACCCTGGGCAGGACCCGGTGTGCCGGTCAAGGCCATCAAGTGGCTGCTGATGCGCCACAGCCCGCTGGTGATCTGGCCGGTGCTGGACCCCGACATGTGGCGCTGGGGCCTGTCCATGCTGGCCAATTGCACCGAGCGCGCGTATGCCATCAACAAGAGCCGCATGGTGCCGATTGCCGAATACAGCCGCGACTGCTTGAAGCAACTGCGCGCCGAGACCGGCATTGCGTATGACGACCGCGCCCAGGGCACGCTGCAACTGTTTCGCACCCAGGCGCAAATGGACGGCATTGCCAAGGACGTGGAAGTGCTGAAGGACTACAAGGTGCCGTTCGAGGTGCTCGACCGTGCGGGCTTTGTCAAAGTGGAGCCTGCGTTGAAGCTCACTCAGGAGAAGTTCGTCGGCGCCCTGCGCCTGCCCGGCGACGAGACCGGCGACTGCTTCAAGTTCACCAACCGCCTGGCCGAAATGGCGCAGGCCCTGGGCGTGACCTTTTGCTATGACACCAGCATTGATGCCATCGAAGTCAGTGGCGGCAAGGTCAGCGGTGTGCGCACCAGCGCTGGCACCTTGACTGCTGACCACTACGTGACGGCACTGGGCAGCTTTACGCCCCAGCTGGTCAAGCCCATCGGCATCCACATACCGGTGTACCCGGTCAAAGGCTACTCCATCACCGTGCCCATCACTGACGCCCAGTTTGCACCGGAGTCCACCATCATGGACGAGACCCACAAGGTGGCCGTCACGCGCCTAGGCGACCGCATCCGCGTGGGCGGCACGGCCGAGCTGGCCGGTTTTGACATGACGCTGCGCGAATCCCGCCGCGAGACCCTGAACCACGTGGTGACCGATTTGTTTCCCAAGGGTGGCGACGTATCCCAGGCCACGTTCTGGTGCGGCCTGCGTCCCATGACCCCCGACGGCACCCCCATCGTCGGGCCCACGCCCTACGCCAACATGCTGCTGGCCACCGGCCACGGCACACTGGGCTGGACCATGGCGGCGGGTACGGCGTGCATCATTGACGATTTGATCTCGGGGCGCGAGCCGGCCATTTCGCTGGACGGGCTGTCGATGGCGCGGTATCCGCGGGCTTGGCGGGGCTGAGCGTGAAAACTCATTCATTTTTGTAGAACGTGGCTTCGCAGGGCCTCAGTTCAATGCGGGTTGCTTTTCCGCTTCTTTTCGTAAAGGTTCCACGCAAATGGTAAGTGAATGGCACACTTGATCGAACGTGGCCCACGCTGTATTCGGGACTTCCAGTGAGGCCGTTCGCGTTGATCTCGGCCGTGCCGTCCGTTTGAATGAATCCGTCCAAGGTCAAGGAATCCGGAAGGCCAACTCGTCCGCGCTGCCCCGTCAACCGACCGTCCCGAACGTCGACGAAAAATCGGTTGGTGTAGCCCTTGACCAACGTACCTTTTTCTCGAATATCGTCGCAGACTAGCAAGATGGCCCAGCGGCCATCGTAAGCTGTGGACGGCATCGGCGAAGGCGGGGCAGACGGTGCCAACGGATTGGCTTTCAATAGTTTGAGCCGGTTTTCGGCCAGTAGCGCGTAGCTGCCTTTGGGGTATTTTTGCAGGTAGGCTTCGAAGTCGGCAGCATTGGTACTGCGTTCGATACTGGTCCAAAAGGTTTTCTCTATTTCTGCCTGGCCGGGCTCGACGGTGACACGGAAATGGAAACTCTTTTGCAGGGTTTTGGGGCCATTGACGTAAGGTGTCTGCGTGTGACCACTGGCCTGCTCGACCTCGGCGCTGGCGACGGTCAAAACGCTGTCAAGGCTCAAATCTTTTCCCTTGAAAGCGGTCAGCAACCCGGCCGTGAATAGCCCGTTGCGCCCTTCGCCATCCGCAGCGACGTTACCTGGGTCGGTGGCATAGACAATCACAGTACCTTTTGGGGCGCTGCCGGGACTTGCCAGCCCACGCGATTGGCCGGAGCGGAACTTACCGCTGATCGGATTATTTCGGCAGGCATCCAGCATTACGATGTTGGTACCACTCTTGCCGTTGTCCATTTCATCCAGAATTTGATTGAGATTGACGCCCTGATAAGGTACAGAGGCTTCGCTCTCGATCAAGGCATTCACCGGTATCAGGTAGTTCTGATTCCTGACCTGAATCCCATGCCCCGCAAAGTAAAACAGAGCGGCTTCGCTGCCGCCGATCTTGCTGCCGAATTCGGCGATGGCCTGGTTCATTCCTTCGAGCGTCTGGTTCTTCTTTTCTATGACTTCAAAGCCGAAGCCGCGCAAAGCCTTGGCGACGTCTTCGGCATCATGGGGGGGATTGGTCAGTTTCGGCAGGCCAGCCTGCTGGTAATTCCCGTTGCCAATCACGAGGGCAATTCGCCGCCCCGGACCATCGGCAGCGTTCGCCATCGACATGCTGAGCAACGCAACGGCCATTGCACGCAACAGGTGGGAAAGCAACGTTGAAAGAAAGGTGAAGGGCATGGTGTTCATACTTGGTACCTGGTTTTGTCGCCACTCACCCTACCAAACAAACTGCTCTTACGCAACGCAGCACATCCACCACCCATGACAGCCCCCACCTACTTTGAAAACGCAGCGGCTTTCAGATGTTGGCTGGAGAACCATGCAGCCACCACACCGGAGCTGATCGTCGGCTTCTACAAGGTTGGCACCGGGAAGCCGAGCATGACGTGGTCGGAGTCGGTGGACGAGGCGCTGTGCTTCGGGTGGATCGACGCCGTGCGCAGGCGCATCGATGACGACTCGTACCAGATTCGGTTCACGCATCGCAAGCCAACTTCCATCTGGAGTGCAATCAACATTGCCAAGTTCCACAGTCTTGATGCGCAGGGCCGTATGACGCCCGCTGGCGCAGCAGCGTTTGCGCACCGTCGCGAAGAGCGGTCTGTCGTGTATGCGTACGAGCAGGAGAACACGGCGAGCTTGTCTGCGCAGGAGCTTCGCGCGTTCAGACGCGACGCGGCCGCCTGGAAGTACTGGCAGAGCACGCCGCCCGGCTACCAGAAGCAAATCCTGCATCGCATTACCACGGCCAAGAAAGCAGAGACGCGTGCCGCGCGCTTGGCCAAACTCATCGCGCTCAGTGCCGCGGGCAAACGCTGGCTCTAGGCCCAACGATGCACAGCCTCCGCAGTTGTTTGCCTATCGTTAATATACAAACAATTGTGTTGACAAACATATAGAGGCACTTTACATTTGTAAGCAAATCAGTTTACAAATCAAACCATGCCATCAGCCCTCCTGATCCTTGCCGCCTGCCTGGTGGCCTTCTTCTCCACCGTGGGGGCAGCCCTGCCCTACCCCATCCTGCCACCGCTGTTCGCTGCCGATGCGGCCAACAACCTGAACCACTTCCTGGGGCTGCCGCCCAAATTGCTGTTCGGCGTGGCGCTGGCCATCAACCCCCTGGGCCTGTTGATCGGGTCTACGCTGCTGGGGCCGCTGTCCGATCGCTACGGACGCCGCCCGGTGTTGCTGATCACGGCTGTGGGCGCTGCGGCGGGGCATGCCATCACGGCGGTCAGTCTGATGACCCAGTCGTATCCGCTGTTCATCGTCGCGCGCTTTGCCACCGGTTTGATGGAGGGCAATGGCAGTGTCGCCCGCGCGCTGCTGGCCGACCAGTTGCAGGGGGCGCTGCGGGTGCGGGCCTTCTCCTGGCTCAATGGGGCGCTGTACATGGGCTGGCTCGCCGGCCCCTTGCTGGCGGGCTTGACGCTGCACTGGGGCGTGACGGTGCCGTTCTGGGTGGCGGTGGTGGCGCTGCTGGTCACCGCGGCCATTGCCTGGGTGGCGGTGCCGCGCCAGAGCACCAGCACCTTGACCAGCAGTTGGTGGCAGGTGGTGCAACACCAGCATGCCCTGAAGCTGCTCAAGCACACTGAGCTGCGAACCCTGCTGGCGATCCAGCTGGCGTTCACCTGCGGCGTGACAGCCTTTTATGAGTTCTACCCGCTGTGGCTGGTCGAAGTGAGCCGCTTTGACGCGCAGGGCATTGCCTGGACCACGGCGGGCCTGTGCGCGGTGATGACACTGGCGTCCATCTACGCGGGCCGCGTCGTGCGCAAAGACCCGTTGCAACAGGCCGCCTGGTTTGCCGCTCTGTCGGCGGCTTGCATTGGCGCGGTGGCCTTGGGTAGCCCCACCATCGGGCTGTGGGCCATCGTGGTGTTTGGCGTGCCGAATGCCTGCTACAACGCGGTCATGCCGGCCTGGTGTGCCGAGCGCTATGGGCACCTGGGCCAGGGTGCGGTCATGGGTTTGCTATCGACCATTTTTTGCCTGGCCAATATCCTGATGGCGGTGCTGGGTTCGGTGCTGACGCTGATTGACACCCGCCTGATTCTGCTGGTGGGCGCGGGCCTATCGGCCTGGGCCGCATGGCGCATCCAGCACTGGAGCCGTGAGACGGCGCTGGCACTCCAACCCGGGACAATGCACCCATGAACACCCAAGACCAGATTCTGTTTTTGCTGAAGACGCGCGGCCCCAGCACGGCGCAGCAGTTGGCCACGCTGCTGGATATCAGCTCCATGGGTGTGCGCCGCCATCTGGACGCCTGGCTCGAGAAAGGCCTGCTGCTGACCGAGGACAGGGCCGACAAAGTGGGGCGACCCGCGCGCTACTGGCTGCTCAGCGATGCGGGCCACGCGCGCTTTCCGGACCGGCACAGCGAACTCACGGTGCAATTGATTGCGCAAGTGCGAACCTTGTTTGGCCAGGCCGGCCTGGACAAGCTGATCACGGCACGGGAACAGAGCAGCGAAACCAGCTACCAGGAGCGCATGGCGGGCGCCAAGACCCTGTCCAAGCGCCTGGCCAAACTGGTGGAGGCGCGGGATGCCGAAGGCTATATGGCGCAGCTGGAAAAGCAGCCGGATGGCAGCTTTTTACTGATCGAAAACCACTGCCCCATCTGCGCCGCCGCCACCGCGTGTCAGGGCTTTTGTCGCTCTGAGCTGGACGTATTCCGCCGCACGCTGGGGCCGGACAGCCAGGTAGAGCGGATGGAACACGTGCTGGCCGGCGGGCGCCGCTGCGTCTACCGCATCACGCCGGTGTAGCCGCGTCAATCAGAATCGCCCGAAAGTCATTCACGTTGGTCAGCGTGGGGCCGGTGATGACCGCGTCACCCAGCGCACCAAAGAAGCCGTGGCCGTCGTTGTTGCTCAGGCTGTCATTCGGCCGTATGCCCTCGGCGTTGGCACGCGCCAACGTGTCGGGGCCAATAACGGCACCGGCAATCTCGGCCTGACCGTCGACCCCGTCGGTATCACCGGCCAGTGCGTGGATGTGCGGGTTGCCACCCAGCGCAATGGCCATGGACAGCAGGCATTCCACATTGCGCCCGCCGCTACCGTTGCCCCGCAAGGTTACCGTGGTCTCGCCACCGGACAACAACACGCACGGCGCCTGCACCGGTTGCCCGCGCTGCGCCACTTGCAGCGCAATGCCCGCCAACACCTTGCCTACATCCCTGGCCTCGCCCTCCAGCGCATCCCCCAGGATGTGGGCGCCATAGCCGGCGTCGCGCGCCACGCGGGCCGCGGCCTCCAGCGCCATTTGGGGTGCCGCGATGGTGCGCAACCGGTTGCCGGCCAGCCGCGGGTCGCCCGGCTTGATGGACTCGCCCTGACCCGTCTCCAGCACGGCACGCACTTCAGGGGGCAAGTCAATGCCGTAGCGGCGCACGATGTCCAGCGCGTCCTGGCAGGTAGTGGGGTCACCCACCGTAGGCCCGGACGCAATATTGATGGGGTCGTCGCCCGGCACGTCGGAGATCAGCAGCGTCAACACCCGGGCCGGGTAGCAGGCCACCGCCAGGCGACCGCCCTTGATGGCGGAAAGGTGGCGGCGCACACAGTTCATCTCGCTGATGGTGGCGCCCGACGCCAGCAGCGCGCGATTGACGGCCTGCTTGTGTTCCAGCGTCAGCCCCGGTGCGGGCAGCGGCATCAGCGAAGACCCACCGCCGGAGATGAGGCACAGCACCAGATCGTCTTCGGTGAGGCCGTGCACCACGTGCAGCATGCGCTGGGCAGCGGCCAGCCCGGCCGCGTCTGGCACCGGGTGCGCCGCCTCAACAATTTCGATGTGCTGGCACGGCACGCCATAACCGTAGCGGGTTATGACCAGCCCGGACAGCGGTCCAGCCCAGTGGTCCTCCACCGCGCGGGCCATGGCCGCGGAAGCCTTGCCAGCGCCAATGACGACCAGGCGCCCACGCCCCAGTGACGCGGGCGACGGCAGGTGCGCGGGAATGCACAGCGCGGGCTGCGCGCTGGCGATGGCCGCTTCAAACATGCGGCACAACAGCTCCCGCGCGGGTGTGCTGGGGGTAGATAGGGCGATGGTCATGTGTTCTCCAAATCAGTCTCTTCGTCCATCGCAATATAGACCACGCGTTCTACCACGACCTGGTCGCGGGACAAGGTTCCGGCTGCACCGAAAAATCGACGGTGCTTCGCGCAGTTTCGCAGTCTGTCGCAAGGCACTGGCAAATGCGCAATGGCACTTTTACAGTTCGGTCATCGGGTCACAACGACCTGCCAACCGGAGTAGCACCATGTCATTCGCCACCCACCGCTTCAATTTGTCAGCCTTTGCTTTCGCCACCATTGCCACCCTCGCACTCAACGGCACGGTGTTGGTGGGATTCGACCAGCTCGCCACTGCGGGCAGCGATGGCCCTGCGGCTTCCACCCGTTTGGTGAAGACAGATCCTGCGACCCCCACCGTGACATTGGAGCGCGTGGTCATCTCCACAGGCCGCGTATGAAAGCGTTTCTCCACGACAACCGCGGGTTCATCGCGTTCCTGGTGTGCTTCGGCTTCTTTCGCCTGGCCGTCGCAGACTGGAACCCCATCCCATCGGGCTCCATGCGTCCCACCATTCTGGAAGGCGATGTGGTTCTGGTTAACCGTGTTGCCTACGATTTCAAACTACCGCTGAGTGATGTTGCATTGTTCGAGATCGGAACACCGCAGCGCGGCGATGTGATCACCTTCACGTCTCCGAAAGACGGCGTTCGTCTGATCAAGCGGCTGATCGCCATTCCGGGCGACGTGGTGGAGATGCGCAACGAAGCGCTCTACATCAATGGATCGGTTGCAGAGTACTCCGGAAACGACGTCGTGATCGAGCCTCTGGACCATGGCACTACGACCTCGGCCCTGCAGGTCACCGAGCGCATTGCAGGCAACGAGCGTGCGGTTCAATTCCTGCCCGATGTTTCCGCCAGGCGCAACTTTGGCCCCATCACCGTACCGCAGGGTAACTACTTTTTCCTGGGTGACAACCGGGACAATAGCGCCGATTCACGGTTCATTGGATTGGTGCCGCGCCATTTGTTGATCGGGCGTGCCCACCACGTCCTGGTGTCGGCCAACATCATGGGGAATTGGCTGCCGCGTCTGGACCGCACGGGCCAACGGATTCAATAAGAAGTCATGCAATATTGGCATGGGAAAACCATCGTATTAGGCTTTCAATACTAGGGAAAACCCTTACTCTCAAGGTATTGCAACAAACCACCCCAAAAGGTGACCCCGTACCATGTATGCCTTGCTTGCCAATATCGCCCGGCTCTTGCAAACCTCGACCGCCGACCAAAAAGATGAGAGCGTTGCCCACCAACTCATGGAAAGCGCTGACGCCTGCGCGGGCAACAGCCCCCACCATGCCCAGGAACTGCGTGAGGCGGCCAGCGCGTACCTCAGCGTAGTGCGCTAGGCTTGCGCCTGTACCCCATCGAAACCTTGGGGAGTTCGCGGTCGGTGGCGTCACTCTGCTCCGCCAGGTTTTGGAGGTGGCGTAGCAAATGGGCCTTGCTGCCCCGGTCCAGCTCGGTCTGAAGCGCGACCGCCGTCTTCAGGGATTCCAGCGCCTGCGCCAAGTCCCCGGTTTTTTCGGCGATCAGAGCGTTCTCACGCTCGATCCGCATGGCAATGTGCTTGGCATTGGTTTTTTGGGCGGCGACTCTGGCCGAAACAATAGAGACGCTGGCATCGGCGATCCGCCCCTGCGCAAACAGGCACTGCGCGCGCAGAAGGAACAGTGTCGCCAGGCCCCAGAAGTGTGAGCAGGCCTGCAATGCGGCTTGCGCCGGCACCAGGAGTTCCAGCGCTTCGGCATATTGGCCCTGCAGCGCAGCCACTTCCGCAATCCGAACCTGACACTCACTGGCAATGTCGTCCATTTGCTGCGCAAGGGCCATGGACTGCCCCTGACGCAGACTTGAGAGGGCATCATCAAACTGACCCAAATGCATCTGGTTGACGCCCAGGTTCACAGTATTGACCGCCTTCAACTCACACAAACGCATGTCAAACCGCGCCCACTGGGTCACCGGCAGGCCTTGGGTTGAGCTGTCGAGTTTCTCCAGGTTGAGCCCCAAATCGGAAAACACCTTGGCGGCCATGGCAGGTGCATCGAGCGCGTCACAAATCTGGCCGATACCCAGCTTGCACCAGCTCCAGCTGATGCGATCCCCATCACGCTTGGCAATCTCCATGCCATCGGTCCAATACCCCAGCGCGACGCCATACTCGGCACGGGAATAGTAGGCACGGCCTATCAGGTACAGGATGTGCGACTGCTCGCCAAACTCGCCGCACCGTTTGGAGCACTCAACGGCCTCCAGTAGCAAGGCGATGGATGCATCCGAATAGCCATCCTGGTCGATGACCAGTCCAAACGTCTGCGCAATCAATATGTACGCGGCGTCATCCCCCATGCCGCGTGCACGCACCAGCGCTGAAACGCATTCACTGTAGAGAGCTGCGCCGCGGCCTTTGCGACCGGCATACTGAAGTTGTGCAACAACGGGTTTGAGAGTTCGATGGGTGGCGTCAAATAGCAGCATGTTGGTGACCGTGAAAGGCCCTTTCTGTTCGCCGGAGTATCGCAAATTGAACGAGCGAATCCGCAACATCTGCGATTCAGCATGCCAGGCCTGCAGTTCATCGCAACGCCCTTTCCGCCGGGCGGCACAGCCCCTAAATTGACCTCGTACCGCAGAGTTCTTCACCCTGCAGAAGGCATGCGGCACGCTTCAAACAATCCACGGAAAAAAGGGGAAATCATGTTTTCACACACTGCATTCGCACGCCGCAGCTTCGTCACATTCGCCCTGGTTGGCGCTTTCGTCAGCGCCCAGGCGGTTCCCGCAGCCCAAGACAATCGCGCAACCAATCAACGAGCCTACCCAATGACTGCAGCCGAATTCGACGAGCTGCGCGGTCAGTTCGCCCTGCAATCGGGCGTGCAACTGCACGTGACGCGGCACAACCGCAAGTTCTACCTGAACATCGAGGGCCAGCCAGCCCGCGAGATACTGCCCACAGCAGCCAACGCATTTGCGGATCAAGCCGGTGCAACGACACTGGTATTCAACCAGGCGCGCAACGGCAACGTCTACGGAGTGACACTGACCCAAACAAAGAACCATTGACTGATCGTCGGCAACGGGTGTTGGTCACACTAGAATCCAGGTCCTACCCACTTGGCGGCGCATTCCGATGCAAAAGGCATCTCGCATAAAGTGCGCCTCACATTTCTATGACCTTGAAATTCATTGCAATCCTGCCTCTCATGGGCCTTCTCGTCGCGTGCGGCGGTGGCGGCGGGGGAACCGCGCCAGCTGC
The DNA here is from genome assembly GCA_030645355.1 of Rhodoferax sp. GTDB lineage: Bacteria > Pseudomonadota > Gammaproteobacteria > Burkholderiales > Burkholderiaceae_C > Allorhodoferax. Next base: position 87,127 of record JAUSNJ010000086.1, read on the forward strand.
CGCAACGCCTGCGCCTGCTGACCCGGTCACAACGGTTCTGGCCTCGGCTGCGTCACTGGCACAGCAATGCGTTGCGCCGCGCGCAGGGACAGTGGACCGACAAGGTTCCATCGATACCGAGAAGTCATGGGTTCGATCCTTTATGGACGAAACCTACCTTTGGTACAAAGACATACCGATAGTGAATGCAGCCAACTTCACACTGGCAAGCAATGGCAACAGCGTCCTGCAAACGCTGGATGCGTACTTCCAGGCGCTCAAGACCAGGAACACCACGGCCTCGGGCAAGCTGGTCGATCAGTTCAGTTTTACCGTGCCCACCGTGGATCTGCAAAACCAGCAATCGGGCATTTCGTCGGGCTACGGCTTTCGCCGTTCCACCATCAGCAGCACGGTGCCGCGCGTCGTGCGAATTCTGTACGTTGAACAGGGATCTCCCGCGCAGTTGGGTGGGGTGTTGCGTGGCGACACCATCACGTCGATTGATGGCGTGGACATCAACGACACGACGAACGCCGGCATAGACACACTGAATGCGGGTCTGGTGCCCACAGTGGCCAGCAAAACGACCAGTTTTGGTTTGCGGGCTGCCAACGCAACCGTCTCGCGCGTCGTGACGATCACATCCTCACAATCCATCACCGTAACGCCGGTTGCCTTGTCCACCGTGATCGCGGACGGCGGCAATACCGTGGGCTACCTGGTTCTCAACTCATTTGGCGTTGTCAGCGCTGAGAAGCAGCTGATCGATGCGGTCACGCAGTTTAAGAACGCCAATGTCAATGAACTGGTCCTCGACCTGCGCTACAACGGTGGTGGCTATCTGGACCTCGCCAACGAACTGGCATGGATGATTGGCGACACAAGCTTGGCTGGGAAGACGTTTGAAAAATTGACGTGCAATGACAAGAACCCCCTGTCGTTCTGCAATAGAACCGATACGTTTCACCAGGCAACCCAAGGGTTCTCGGTTGCTTCTGGCCAAGCGCTGCCCCAGTTGCTGCTGAAGCGGGTGTTTGTTCTGACTTCGGGCAACACGTGCTCTGCGAGCGAGTCCGTCATCAACAGCCTTTCCCCCTTCATGCAAGTCGTGCGTATCGGCAACACAACTTGCGGCAAGCCCTACGGTTTTTCCTACAAGGACAACTGCGGAACTTCCTATGCGGCGATGCAGTTCAAGGGCGTCAACGCGCTGGGCTTTGGCGACTATGCCGATGGTTTTTCCCCCAGTTGTCCCATCGCGGATGATCTAACCCGGCAACGCGGTGACCCTGCCGAATCGATGCTCGGTGGCGCGCTGGCATTCATGCGAACAGGGGCCTGCCCCGCCGCAACGTCCGGCTCTGAGAAGAGTATTGCCCAGGGACAGCTGCAAGGCGGCAGCTATGCCATGGAGCGCAGTCCGTCTGAGGCGGTCCGTGTGTTGCGCAACTCCAGGGTGCAGCCGTGATATCTACCTTCTTTCGCTTGAGCACCGCTGCCTTGGGAGTCGGCGTCCTGCTGCTGACCGCTTGCCAAAGCTATCCGTCTGGGTCGGTGCCGGCCCGCATGGTGGCTGAAAAGACCCATGCGCAGTGCCTGGAGCAAATGCAAAACGCGGCCCAACGCCCGGGTGGCAGCCGCGTCGCTCTGACCCGCGCAGCTTTTGCAACTGACGACCGACTGAGCATTGCGCCAAAGGAATCCATCCTGGACGCGGCGGGTCAACCCGCCATCGGACGCACTCTGGGCGTACCCGACAGCTTTCGCCTGACGCTCAACAACGGTGTGTGCACGATGGTCCGCGAGGCCGACGCGCAGGCCACTCCACTACCCGCCTGTAGCTGCGTGACCATTCAGAAACCATAGTCTTAGGACTGTCACGGAGGCGGTCTACCATGGTGTTCCGCTCACTGTCGGCGGACATCAGGAGTTCACCCATGCATCGGCTCTTGCCCCGTCTCACTCTTGCGTTTGCACTTCTCGGCTTTGGTCTCTCGGCGCTGGCCCAGAACCCTACAGCGATCACCAATATTCAACTCGGCCCGCGCCCTTTCTTCCTGGTTTCGGAGATGGCCGATGGCCCGCTCAAGAACAAGCTGCAAAGCTGTTCCAACGGTCCGTTTGAGAGGACCCACTTTTCCATCGGCCACCGTGGCGCTGCCATGATGTTCCCCGAGCACACCAAGGAATCGTACGAAGCCGCAGTGCGCATGGGTGCCGGCATTGTGGAGTGCGACGTCACCTTCACCAAGGACAAGGAGCTGGTCTGCCGTCACGCGCAAAACGACCTTCACACCACCACCAATATTCTGGCAACGCCATTGGCCGCCAAGTGCACCAAGGGCTTCACGCCGTATGACGCCGACAAGAAAACACCGGCTAGCGCCGAGTGCCGCACCAGCGACATCACGCTAGCCGAATTCAAGACCCTGCGCGGCAAGATGGATGCCTTCAACCCCATGGCCCGGACCGTGCAGGAGTTCATGGGCGGCACCGCCAACTGGCGCACCGACTTGTACAGCGGCCCGACCAGCGGCACCTTGATGACGCATGACGACAGCATTGCCCTGTTCAAGAGGCTGGGCGTGAAGATGACACCGGAGCTCAAATCCGCCAGCGTTGCCATGCCATTTGAGGGCTTCACACAAGAGGCCTACGCGCAGAAGATGCTGGACGCCTACAAGGCCGCCAACGTGCCGCCGAGCCAGGTCTTTGCCCAGTCGTTCAACAAGCATGACATCCTGTACTGGATCAAAAACGAGCCGGCATTTGGCAAGCAAGCGGTCTTTCTGGATAGCGCAGAAAAGGCGGCCGACCTGCCCGATCTGGAGAAGCTGATCAGCTACAGACAAGACGGCATCCAGATCGTGGCCCCACCCATCTTTGCCTTGCTGGACGCCAAGGACGACAAGCTGGTGCAATCAGCCTACGCCAAGAACGCCAAGCAAGCGGGCCTGAACATCATCACCTGGAGTCTGGAGCGCTCCGGCGTAATGGCCACAAGCAAAGGCGGCTGGTACTACCAAACCGTGAACCAGGCCATCCACCGCGAAGGCGATATCTTGCAGGCACTCGATGTGCTGGCCAAAGACGTTGGCATCATCGGTATCTTTTCAGATTGGCCCGCGACCGTGACGTATTACGCGAACTGCATGGGGATCAAGTAAAGATACTCCCGGTGCCGATCAGGTACCGATCAGTCCGCCGTCGTTCTTGCGAATCACCACGGTGGCAGAGCGTGGACGGCCGCCCGGCTTTTTGTCGGGCCAGTTGGAAATCGCCCCCGGCGCCTTGGGGTCGCTGCGCTCGCTGGGACTCTCACCCGGGTGCTGGATGTTGATGAACATGGTCTTGCCGTCTGGCGTGCCGGTTGCGCCGGTGATTTCACAGCCGGATGGACCGACCAGAAAACGGCGGATTTCGCCCGTGCGCGGGTCGGCCGCCAGCATGGCGTTGTTGCCCAAGTTCTTCAGGTCGCCCTTGCCCATGGCAGAGGTGGACATATCGCATTGGATCCAGAGCACGCCACGGCCGTCGGTCCACAAGCCGTCCGGGCAGGCAAAAATGTCGCCCTTGATATTGCCCTTGGCATCGGCGCGCGCCAGCGATGGGTCACCGGCCAGCACAAAGTGGTTCCACTCAAACGTCGTGCCTGCAAAGTCGCCTGCGTCTTTCCACCGGATGATATTGCCCATGGTGTTGTTGGCGCGCGGATTCACCTTGGTGGTGCCGGGTTGCTTGTCTGCCCCACGGCTCCTGTTGTTGGTCAGGGTGCAGTAGACCCAACCGTTTTTGTCAATGGATATCCACTCGGGGCGGTCCATCTTGGTGGCACCCAGAACATCACTCGCCTGGCGGCTTTTGATCAACACTTCGCCCTGGTCTGCAAAACCATTGGCGGCGGTCAGTGGACCCTGGCCGTGGACCAGCGGCAGCCACTGGCCTTTGCCGTCCTCGGCGAACTGGGCCACATACAGCGTGCCGTGGTCCAGCAGCGTCGCGTTTTCGGCAAAACCGCCAGGCTTGATCCGGTCCCGGCTGACAAACTTGTAGATGTACTCAAAGCGAGAGTCTTCACCCATGTACACCACCGCACGACCATCGGGGGTCACGCCTGTCGTGGCACCTTCGTGGGCGGCACGTCCCAGTGCCGTGCGTTTGATGGGGGTGGAACTGGGGTTGTACGGGTCAATTTCCACGATCCAGCCAAAGCGGTTGGGCTCGTTCGGGTTCTTGGTCACGTCAAAGCGGGCATCGTGCTCGTGCCAGCGGTAGCCGCCGCCACCACCCTTTTTCAGGCCCCAGCGCTTGTCGTGCGCGCTCAGGGTTTCGCCACCGCTGAAATAGTTGATGAAGTTCTCTTCGGCCGTAAGGTAAGTGCCCCAGGGGGTGATGCCGCTGGCGCAGTTGTTCAGTGTGCCCAGTACCGTCATGCCCTTGGGGTCGGCAGCGGTCTGCATCAGCGCGTGGCCTGCGGCGGGACCCGAGAGCTGGGCGCGGGTATTGGCAGTAATGCGGCGCGCCCAGGGGGACGGTTTCACTACTTCCCATTTACCGCCTTTGTCTTGCACTTCACAAATCGAAACACCATGAGCCGCCTGGGCCTTGCGCACCTTGTCTGCCGTCCACGTGGCCATGCCGTCGGTGAACAGCAGGCCTTCATCGGTGTACTCGTGGTTCATGGCCAGCAGGCCGCTCTTCGAGCCGTCTTGTGCAAAGTAGTGGATGCCATCGTGGTGCATGCCAAACTGGGTTTCCTGATGGGCAGAGCTGTTGCTGGCATCAGCCTTGAAGGCATGGTCTTCACCCGACAGGCCCACGGGATCGCCCCAGGGTGCAATCACCTGCACCGAATAGCCTTCTGGCACGATAACCAGATCAGCGGTGGACAATGCAACACTCTTGAAGCCCAGCAACGGGCCGGCACCGCCGGTGGTTGCACATGCAGTCAGGGCTGCAGCGCCACCCACTGCGCTCAGCGGGGCTAAAAAGTTGCTGGCCAGCGCGCCCAGACTGCCGCGCAGCATGGTGCGGCGTGATGGCAAAGAGATGTCATGGAAGCTGGGGTTGGAGGAACAATTGCTGTCCTCCATGGTCGAAAAGTCTTTTGCCATGGTCTGAATCCAGAATCGGTTGTATATGTGGAGGGGCAGGCTTGTCGAAGGGTGCCCATGTCATTTGGGTTTGTACGGTCTAAATATGAAGAATTTGTGACGACACGGTGGGACCAGGCAGGAGGGTCACCGGACGGATTCAGCTATAGAATGAATCGTCAAAGGTCGACTCAATCACTCGAGGCGTCGAGTCTGACCTCGTCAACACTTTCGCACGGGCCATTTCGAGAAATGCCAAACTCGCAAAACGCTCAGACCCACCACATCGAGCGCCTCGCAGATGTGGTCGCACTGCCAATCGGTCGATGGGACGCGAATGCACGCCTGGTCTTCTGCAACGCACCCTACCTGGCCTGGGCGGGCCGTTCCCGTGAACAACTGATAGGCGGAACACTCGAAGAACTCTATGGAGCCCAAGCCTGGGCCGCGGCGAAGCCCGCATTCGAGTCGGCCTTCCGTGGCGAGATCGCCAGCTACGAGCGGTTGCTGACACACCCACCGCACCCACAGCGCTGGGCACGGGTGCAAGTATTTCCGGACGCGGACGCAAGGGGTTCGGTTGCCTCGGTATTCACCATTGCAACCGACATCCACGAAGACATCGTCGCGCGAGACGGACTCATTGCGGCCAGAAAGCGGCTGGACCGGTTCACCGAAAACATTCCCTCCCCGCTGACCTATGTCGACCGGGACTGCATGCTGCGTTTCGTCAACAAGGCCTGGAGCACCATCACCGGCATCCCGGCCGACTATGCGGTGGGGCGCCACGTCAGCGAGGTGCGCGGCGAAGCGAGTTGGCTGGAACAGCAGCCCTACTATGAAAAGGCGTTAGCCGGTGGCACGGTGCACTTTTCTCGACTGGTTGAAGGCCTGGTCGACGGGCCCCGCTGGATGCGTACGAGTTATGTCCCTGACTTCGATGCGGACGGTGCAGTGGTCGGCGTCTACACCATCACCACCGATGTGCACGATCTGACCGTGACGCAGGAGAAACTGCGTCGCAGTGTCGAACGCGATGCGCTCACCGACGCCTTGAGTCGCCACACGATGATGTCCTTCATCGAATGCTCGATTGCCGACCCAAACCTGGAGTACGCACTGTTCTTCATTGATCTGGATGGCTTCAAGGCCGTCAACGACGAAAAAGGCCACCATGTCGGCGACCGTCTGCTGGCCGACGTTGCCAGCGCCCTGCGCAGCGCGGTGCGTGTCGAAGATGCCGTCGGGCGCTTCGGAGGCGATGAGTTCCTGGTACTGGCACGGGTGACCGGTCAGGCCGGTGCCGAGGCGCTTGCCGAGCACCTGCGCGTCTCCATCACGGCAGTGGCAGAGGCAGCCGGAGACCAGGTCAGCGCCAGTATCGGCTACGCGTTGGCGCCTGCCGACACACGCGACTCCATGCAGCTCCTGCACCATGCCGACGAGGCCATGTACGTCGCCAAGCGCCAGGGAAAGAATCGGGCCATACCCTGGGTACATGCAAAAGGCTGAAACTGCAGTGGGTGAGAACTGCACAGCACCACAATAGTCCCCAACGCACCAAAATCGGTCAATCAAAGAACCAACAAGGGTAAATACTGATAGCCACTGCTGCGAAGGTTCGCTCTGGCGTGGCATGGAATATGCTGATTGCGTGGTCATAGGCATTTTGTAAGGCGACCATGCATCAGACCCTAGGCCGCGTTCCATTGGCCACCCATGTGGTGGCACTTTCACATCCCTTGTCGCAGGCATTGACGCAAAGCGCTGCGCCCACCGCGCTGGAAGAAGCGGCCGCCTTCGGGCGCTGGTGGTTCGACCCCGAGACCAACCAGATTGTCTTGTCCTCCCAGGCTGCGCGCTATCTGAATGTGGAATCTTTGCACCACCAGGGGCTGGACAGCTGCCTGATCCATGTGGTGTCGGACGACATGCTTCGCTTGATCGGACAACTGTCGGGGCAGGTTGCGCCCACGGCCAAAAGCGATTTTCGGGTCATCAGTCCGGTGGACGGCTTGCGCTGGTTACGCATGACGCAGTTGCCCCCGGATGCGGCCAGTTCTGGCCTGGTCAGCGGCATCCTGGCCGACATTACGCCACTCCAGCATGCCGCCATGCGCGAGCGACTGGGCTTTGAACTGACGGAGTTCTTGGTGGGTTCCCACCCACTGGGCGATGCCATCACCAATGTGATCCAGTTGATCTGCAAGAACCTGGGTTGGGACTGGGGAGCCTATTGGGCCGCTGAAAAATCAGCCCAAGGCACGGCACAACTCGGCTGCAAGTACTTCTGGCACCAGCCGGAGTTGGACCTGGCCTCCTTTGGGCAAGAAAGCTCCACCATTTCCCTGGCGCCGGGCGAGGGCCTGGTGGGCAGCGTGTGGCAGAGCGGACAGCCCGACTGGGTGGAAGACATGGTCAATGACCTGCGTTTTTCGCAGCGCACCAATGACCGCGAATGCAAGCTGTGGTCGGGTTACGTGTTTCCGGTGACCTATGTCTCGGCCGACGGCCACACGCACAGCCCAGGCGTCCTGGAGTTTTATAGTTGTTTGTCGCGCCAGCCCGAGGCCCAACTGCCCAAACTGTCGGCCACCATAGGCGCTTTCATTGCGCAGATGGCGCAGCGCATCGAACACCAGGCCACGATTCTGCATCTGGCCCAGGTGGACGAAATGACCGGCCTGGCCAACCGCAGCCATTTCCACGAGTTGGTGACCCTGGAGTGCGCGGCGGCCAGCAAAGACAACACCGCTTTCGGGCTGGCCTTCATTGACCTGGACCGCTTCAAACCCATCAACGACGCGTTTGGTCATGAAGCAGGCAATCAGGTATTGCGCGAATTTGGTCGCCGCTTGCGCGCCTTGGCGCCCGAAGGCTCCAAAGTGGGACGTCTGGGGGGTGATGAATTCGCGATGCTGATACCCACCGCCGCTTTGCCAGACGCCGCGACTTTGCTAGAGCACATTCTGCAATCCGCGCGGGCACCCTTTGTCTATGAAGGCATCGAGTTGACGGTCTCGGCCAGCGTGGGAGTCAGCACCTTTCCCCAGTGCGGCGACACTTGCCCGGCCCTGTTGCAAAGCGCCGACGCGGCGATGTACCGCATCAAGAACAACGGACGCAACGGCTGCCACTTTTCGTCGATCAGCAATACCCATGCACTGGCCGAACAGCAATCGTCCATCGCGCAGCGTCTGGCGTTGGAGACCGAACTGCACCACGCACTGCACGGCAACGAGCTGTTCCTGGTCTACCAGCCCATCTTTGACATCTTCCAGCAACGGCTGGAAGCAGTGGAAGCGCTGGTTCGCTGGCGGCGAGCGGACGGCACCCTGGTGCCACCCGACGTATTCATCCCGATTGCCGAGCAAAGCCATTTGATTGTGCAGATTGGCAAATGGGTGGCGGAGCAGGCCTGCCGCGACCTGGCCATTTTGCGCGCAGCCCGCTTCAAGGAGCTGAAGGTGCATGTGAACATGGCCGCCTCGGAATTCGCCAGCAAAAACCTGGCCGATGAGTTGTGTGCCTTGGTGGGCGCATTTGGCTTGCAGGCGAACAGCCTGTCACTGGAGCTGACCGAGGGCATGCTGATGAAACGCCCGGACCAGGTCATCCCCGTCATGCACACGCTGCGCCATTTGGGCTTTGGCATCAGCCTGGACGACTTTGGGATGGGACATTCCTCACTGGCTTTGTTGAAGAATTTGCCGATCTCGTCACTCAAGATTGACCGCTCTTTCGTACGCGATCTGGCGCAACAGCGCAACGACCGCGCCATCGTCAAGACTATTGCTGACCTCGGTGCTCAGATGGGGCTGGAAGTGATTGCCGAGGGGGTAGAGACCGACCCCCAATTGGACATCCTGCGCCAGGCCGGATGCAGCCTGATCCAAGGCTACTTGTTGGGTCGGCCGATGACGCTGGCCGAACTGCTTGCCAAACACCCCGAGGGAGTCTAGAGACATGGCGCCAGAGCTCTCCGGGGAGGCATTCGCCACGATGATCAACCTTTCGGGGCGCCGGCGCTTTACGTCGCAGCGTGTGGTGTTGTATGCCGTACTGGCGACGGGCAACCACCCCCAAGCTGCCACCATTGCGGCGGAGGCCCTGACGCTGTTCACCGATGCGCACACCACGCTGATCAAGGGGGGCAAAGGCGTACCCGGGGTGTTTGGTGAACCCTTGCAGGAAGCCTACTTTGGCGCCCCCAAAGGCAACGAGAAAATCCTGGCCTTTATCGCACTGGCCGACCGCGTACTGTTTGCCATCGCGTCAGGTTGGCAACGCCAGGTGCCTGCGCTGCTGGAGGAACTGGTGGAGTGTTCGTCATCGCTGCTGGCAGTGCTCAATAGCCTGACGGCCATTTACGAGACCGAGGCACGCAACCACGCCAAGCAGGTTGAGCAGCAATTGCACGGTGCCATGGAGGAGATCAAGAGCATTTCCAAACAGGCCCAGGTCGTGGCCATGAACGCCCGCATTGTAGCGGCGCGGGCCGGGTCTGCCGGCAATGAATTTGCGGTGGTTGCGACGGAACTGATTGGCATCACCACCGACATTGAAACGATCCTGCAGACCGCCATGAGCAGGCCTGCCTGACGTCAGTAAGCACAGTCACCTGGGCGCCGACAGCTCCTCCAAATAGAGCATCAGCTGGGCGGGTGGCATCGGGCGACCCAGCAAATAGCCTTGGAGGACGTCGCAACCGCAGGCGCGCAGAAATTCGGCCTGCGCCTGCGTTTCGACTCCCTCGGCCACCACCGTCAGGTTCAAGGCATGCGACATCTGAATCACCGCGGTGATGATCGCGGCGCTCTCACCATCCTCCGGGAGGTCGCACACAAAACTCTGATCAATCTTGATTTCGCTCACCTGAAAACGCTTGAGATAGCCGAGCGACGAATAACCGGTGCCAAAGTCGTCAATGGAGAGCGAAAACCCGGCTTTATGAAAGGCTTCCAGCACCGCCGCCCCGCCCTCTTCCATGAGCGCGCTTTCCGTCAGCTCAAACTCAAAACGCCCAAAGGATTCACCAAAACGCCCAATCGTTTCGCAAAAATGATCGACCAGACTGCTGCCCCGCAACAGCTGCCGTGACGAGACGTTGACCGAGACCTTTGGCAGTTCAAATCCGCTGGCGCGCAGGATTGCCAGATCACGGCACACCTGGCTCAATACCCAATCCCCCAATTCGGAAATCAGGCCGGTTTGCTCCGCCACGGGTATGAACTCGCCTGGCGTGACCTGGCTTCCGTCATCGCGCTGCCAGCGCGCCAGCGCCTCGACCCCCACGAGCTGGTGGGTCAGGGCACTGAGCTGCGGCTGGTACGCCACCCACAGGCCGCCTCCACCCTCAAAAAGGGCTTGCCGAAGCCCCGCCTCCAGCTGCAGCTCATTGCGCACGCGCGCGTCGATGTCCTCGGAGAAAAAATGGAAACAATTCTTGCCGTGGGTCTTGGCCACATACATCGCCATATCGGCGCGCCGCAGCAGGACCGTGGGGTCATTGTCATCAGCGGGCAGCAGAAGTACCCCGATACTCAACCCGACGTGGCTGGGTGTCGGTTGGGTCGGGAGGGGGTCTGCAATCGCTTCTATCATCAAGCGCGCCACCCTGGCAGCACTTTCCGGGTCACCAATGCCGTAGAGAATGACGGCGAACTCGTCCCCACCCAGACGGGCCACCACATCGCCCGCGCGCAGGACCGCCATCATGCGCTCGCCAATCATCTTGAGCGCCTGATCCCCGACGGCGTGCCCCAGCGAGTCGTTCACTTTCTTGAAATCATCCACATCGACGAACAACAAGGCGGAACCGGTGCGCTCGCGCGCGGTGCGTGCCACAGCCTGGCGCAACTCGCGCTCAAACAGCCGGCGGTTGGCCAGGCCGGTCACCGGATCGTAGAAAGCCAGTTGCTCCAATTGCTCTTCCGCCCGCACCATGCGGCGACGCAATCCGCTGGTCAGACGGTAGGCCAGCGCCAGCGCAACTGTCGCTATACCCAACACGCCCACCGCGTATTCGAACATGCGCCAATACAGCCAGGAAAAACTCACGTGCAGCAACAAGGTTCCAACCCGGGTACCTTCGACCTGTATGTCCTCGCGCAGCACGCCGTCAAACATCCCGTAGCGGGTTTCGGCCGGCACTTCATACAGTTTGCGCGTGCCGTCCTCGCGGGCGATGCTCAGATGCTCGGGGAAACTCCACCCTGTGTCGGAAAGGGACGCGAGTTGCCCACCGTCCGCGCGGTACAAGGCACCACCAGTGATACGCGGCGTCAGCCGCACCGCATTGATGGTTTCCTGGGCGGCCTTGGCATCATTGAAAGCCAGGGCAGCCGTGCTGTTGGCGCCAATGATGGCCGCCTCGGTGTGGAGTTCCTCCAGCATCAGGGACCGACCCACCACGTACTGGTGCACCATCAGCAGGATGAACGCAATCAGCAGAGCCAGGCCGGTTGACAGCAGGCTCAGGTGATTGGAACGCCGGATGCGGTCTACCTGGGTATTCATTGCTTCACTCGGTCACGTGCCGCGCCAGACGCAACACTTTTGAACTGACAGTCAGTCCGGCCTGGCGTGCCGAGCGCAAATCGATGTCGAAGACCACGCGTCCGCCTTCAATCTCCAGGTTGAGCATCACACCACTCTGAAGGTAGCCCGGCGAATCCCCCACCACCAGGATACCGCGGGCTGGCAGGCTTGAAGCAAGGCGTGGCAGCCCGCTGGCGTCGGTCGGTGAGAGGTATAAGACCTGGCAGTCACCCAGCGTCGCGGCATCTGCACGCTCGACCTGGAGCGGCTGGCCTTTGAGCAACTTGCCCCCCAACTGCGCAAGCGCCGTGGCGACCGGGCTCCCCGCCAGGTAGCACACGGTCAGCCGGTCTGGCGAGCGCCCCACCGGGGTTGGCCAGTCCACAAACAGCAACATATTGACCAGGATGGCCGCCTTCAGCTCTGGTTCGGGCGCCTGGCGTTGCGCGTGGACAATGGGTGTCAGCGCCAGCAGAACCAGCGCAAAAGCCGCTCTCCAAAACCCTCCGACAGCCATCAGCACGTGCCGGACCTCACAGCGGCATGCTCCAACGCAGTCTGAACTGTCGTCCGTCCTGAGCCAGCGCATCCTGCGCAAAAGCCGATGACGCCGGGTCACGATAGTGGCGATCGCCCACGTTGTAAATCCCCAGTGCGAGTTCGCCTCCCCCCAGCAAGCGCCGCGAGGTCAGCGTCACATTCGCCATGCCAAACCCAGGCACCCACCCAGCCAACGACCGCCGTTCCGACATGCCTTGCCACTCGGCACCCACCGCCCACCCTGCGGCCAGCGGCAGGCCCAACACCAGTTTGCCCAGCCATTGCGGAGAATTCCCGAGTTCGCTGCCATCGGCCGCGCTGGACCACTGCCGCGAAAGGCTGCCACGCAGGCGAGAACCGCCATCCCACCGACGTTCCGCATTGAAATCGATGCCACGGGTCTGAACATGGGACTGATTGGAGTACATCAGCAGTCCATCGGCCGGATCAAGTACCTGGTCGATCAGGTCCTGCACATCGTTGCGGTAGATGTTTACCCCAAAACGACCCGCCTGCCCCACCCGAAAATCGGCCGCCAGTTCCACGCTGCGGATACGCTCCGGCAGCAGCGCTGGATTGGCCTTTTGCAGCACACCGCCATCGTCGTAAAAGCGCTCATAGGCGTTGGGCGCACGGTAGGCGCTGCCCACCATCGCCTTTAGCGCGGCGCTCTCATTCGGTTGATAAATCAGCGCGGCGCGCGGCGAGGTGATGGCCGAATAGTCGCTGTGCTTGTCATAGCGCAAACCCAGGTTCAGCAGCCACTGCGGGGACAGACGCCATTCGTCCTGCACGAAGGCCCCCAGCGTTTGGGAGGGCCGGTTGCTGTAGAGATAGCTGACCGCCGGGAGAACATCAAAATTGCGCTGTTCCAGTTGCGTGTTCGACTGCACCTCGAGCCCGAGCATCACTTTATGCGCGGGCTGCGTGGTCATGATCAGGCGGTAGTCACCACCCACCCAGTTGGCGCGCCCCTGGTCGAGATTGTCCAGCGCATCGGCGTAACGGTAGGAGCCGTCGTATCGATAGCTGCCATTGAACAGACGAAACTGCTGTTGCCACCCTTTGGACAACTCGCCGTCATAGGCCAGTTCAAGCAGAGCATGCTGATCCACTGTGCGCGTACCGGGCTCGCCAAAAGCGGTCAGGAACGGAGCGTTGGGCAGGTTCTTGTCGCGCGAACTGAGGTTGGCGCTCAGGCGCCAGTTGCCAAAGCGCAACTTGCCATAGGCCTTTTGGTAGCTCTCTCCATCCAGACCACGCGCCCAGCCGTCGTGCGTCGCGTTGTCGAACTCGGGAAAATAAAGATCATCGCCACGCGCACCGGAGGCCGCGAGCGCAAAAAACCATTCGTGCTCACTGTCGATGCGCTGGCCTGCCAGCAGGCCCAGGCGGCGACTCCCCGCGCTGCCTACATCGGCGGTCAACCGCGCGCCGTTGATGTCGCCGCCATCCAGCATCACGGCATTGACAATGCCAAACAAGGCGTTGGCGCCATAGACCGCGGACGCCGGCCCGGCCACGAACTCCAGCCGTTTGACCCAGTCCAGCTCAATAGGGGACTCATTCCCGATGTGTGCCTGATCGTACAGCGCATCGTTGCGCCGCGCACCGTCGGTCAACAGCAGAATCCGGGAGTTGTAGTCGCCAGGGCGGCTGAAGCCACGCACCCCGAGGTAACTGTAGTTGCGGTCATTGCTGACGTAGGCGCCCGGTACGCTGGACAGTGCCTCGGCCAGATTGCGGTAGCCGTGGCGGTGCAACTCCTGCTGATCGATCACCGTCGCCGAGGCCGGAGAGTCCACCAGGGGCTGCGCATAGCGCGACGCGCCCTGCACCTCGACACGGAGCAGGTCGTCCAGCGACATCTGCGCCAACTCCGTGGCGCCCGCCAAGGGCCCACCGGCCTGCGTGGACGCACCAAACCACAGGGCTATCAACCCCATGGAGCATTTGTAGCGCAACGCGGTTGATGGCATTCACTGTCCTTGCGGTAACCAAATCCCAATTCTATGTGCGCGATACGGACAGCGAAAAGGAAATACAACCGCATCCTGCATGCTGTGGGCACGCCAGGTTGACGTATGCATATGCGTGCACATATACTCCACACCATGAAACCGATCACCACCCGCGCCCAAGCCGCAGACGCATGCATCGAAATACTGGATGCCGACTTCTTTCGCGCCCTGTGCGAGCCCGCTCGGCTGGAGATCTTCCGCCACCTGGTGTTGGCCGGCCGATCCGACATTGCCACCATCGCCGAAGCCATGCCGCAGGACCGATCGGTCATCGCCCGCCACTTGCAAACCCTGGAGCGCGCTGGCGTGCTGCATGCGCAAACCGAAGGGCGCCACACGTTTTACGAGATTGACGGCCCCGCCATTGCGTCGCGCATGGAGAAAATTGTGGGCCTGGTGCGCGCCCTGGTACCGCTGTGCTGTGTCGGCCCCAACCGTTGATTTTTGGCCGTTTTTTTTAACTCAATACATGCATATCGGTGCACATAAACACATCTTGTAGCAACCAACCCACTGGAGAAAACCATGCAACCCGAAGAACTCTTAGGCCTCGCGATACCCGTCATCTTTTTCATCCTGCTCGGCATCGAGTCGCGCCATCCGGCGCGCCCGTTTGAGTCCGTCCACCGCTGGCGGCGCACGGGCTTGCTGTTCTTTGCCATGGTGCTGGTGGTCGGCTCGCTGGCGCCCCTGCTGCTGCCACTCAACTGGTTCAAGGCCCAAGCGCTGCTGGACTTGAGCGCGCTGGGGCTGTGGGGTATTCCGGTGGGGCTGTTGGTCTCCACGTTCTTCGGCTATTGGCTGCACCGCGCCGAGCACCGCTTTGACTGGCTATGGCGCGCCTCGCACCAGTTGCACCACAGCGCGCCCCGGGTGGACCTGGCGGGCGCGTACTTCACGCATCCGGTCGAGGTGCTGCTCAAGGTGATGCTGGGCACCACGGTCAGCGTCTACCTGCTGGGCCTCGCGCCGATGGCGGCATCCGCCGTGGCACTGGCCAGCGCGCTCTTGAGCATGTGGCAGCACTGGAACGTCCACACACCGCACTGGATCGGCTACCTCATCCCACGACCAGAGTCGCATGTGCTGCACCATGCCCGCGACAACCAGGCGCGCAACTATGGCGACCTACCCATCTGGGACATGGTGTTTGGCACCTTCAGCAACCCGCGCGCGCAGTCCTCAGTCACCGTGGGCTTTGACGCAGCAAGCAGCACCCGCATCAAAGACATGCTGTTGATGCGGGATGTCAACGCCTAGCGGGTCGCCCTCGCCGCAGCAGCAAAGACCAACCCGCGTCACACCTGCGCCAACGCCAACGCAATCGGCAGTTGCGCAGCACGCCGGGCCGGGGGCCAGGCGGCGACCAGTGACACCAGCAGCACCAAGGCCACCCAGGCCAGCAAGGCCAGCGGTGACACCGCAAAGGGCAATGGCGCGACAAAGCCCAGGCCGCCAATCATCACGTCGAGCAGCCAAGTGAGCGGCAACGATAGGGCAAAGGCCAGCAGCACACTGAGCAGCGCAACGGTTTGCGCCTCACCCAGCACCATGCCCACCAGCCGGCCTTGCGTGGCACCCAGGGTTTTCATCACAGCCAGCTCACGGGTGCGCTCCAGCACGCTGATGCCCAAGGTCGAGGCCAGTCCCAGCCCACCCACCGCGGCCATCACAAAGGCCAAGGCCAGCAGTGCGCGGATCAGGATCACGATGTGGTCACCCATGGCCGTGCGCAGCTCGCTCAGGGGCTGGACCCGGTCCACACCAGCACCCGCGTCAGCCAGATGGGCCTCGATCTGGGCGATACGTTGTACGCGCTGGGCGGAGGTCGTGGCGTCGGTCGTCACGCGGATCATGCGCGCCAGGCCTGCACTGGCCGTGGCCTGGGCAAATGCCTGGTCGTTGACATAGCCCACGCCGGCCGCGCCGATCTCTTCCACAATGCCGACCAGGCGCCAGGAACTGGTGCGCCCACCGATGGACAGCAGCACCGGGTCGCCCACCTTGAGTTGCCGTTGTTGCGCCATGGCGGCATGGTTCAGTACGACGGCGTCGCGGTCACTCGGTTGTAACCATCGGCCAGCCAACACTGGAAAGTCGATCATCCGCGTGCTTGGCGGCGGCGCCATCACGGTGAATGCGCCGTGGCCGCGGTCCGGGTAGGCGCGCGACACGTCCATCTGCCCCGGCCTTGCAAACGCCGCCGGGCTGTAGCCCCAGGCCTCGGCCGACCGCACACCGGGCAGTTGTGCCACGCGCTCGCGCCACGTCAGCGGCTCGTCGGCATAGAAGCGGACTTCCACGTCGTAGTGGCGGGTCTGGTAGACCTTGTCTATGGTTTGTTGCCAACTGTCGGAGATGTTGAGCGCGGTCATGAACATCGCCCCACCGGCGGCCAGCAGGCCCAGGGTCAAGCCCAGGCGCGCCGGTTTGCGCAGCACGTTGCGCAGCGCCGTGGGCCAGCGGCTGATGCGCTGGCGCAGGCGCTCGCCGCCGCTGCCATGCTGGTCGATGGCGTCACGCACCGTCACCCGGCAGGCGGACCAGACCGGCACCGCCGCCACCAACAACGGCACCGTGAGCGCCGCCGCCCATTGCACGGCAAACACCCACGGTGGCGCATAGGACTGCGTCAATGACAGGTTCAGCAAACGCGCGACGGCAATGGCAAACAGCCGGGTGCCGCCCACGCCCAGCGGCAGGGCCACGACAAAGGCCGCCATGCCAATCAAGGCCACCAGGGCCAGGTAGATGCGAACCAACTGCGGTGTGGTGGCGCCCAGGGTCTTCATAACACCGATCTCGCGCACCTGGCGTGCCAGCAGGGCCGACAGCGTGTTGGCCACCAGCACGGCCGCCAGCACCAAGGTCATGGCGCTGAAGGCCAACAGCAGAAACAGCACGGTGGTCATCTGACGCTGGTGCGGGTGCTGGCGGGGTGGGGGCACGCGCAACTCCATCACCGGGAAACCTTGCGCTTGCAGCGCGCTGGCCAGGGATTCGGCAGCCGCCTGCACCGCAGCCATGGTCTCCGGCGTATCGCGAAACCGCACGCGCAGTTCGTGCAGCGTGCCGTCTTCGCCCAGTTGGCGCAGCGTAGCGCGGTCCAGGTAGACATAACCGGTGCGCTCCTGCCAAGCCGGTGCCAGACCGGGGTCATGCACCAGGCCGCTGACCGCCACAGTGCGTGGCGTTCCATTCGGTGTCTTGAGCGTCAAACGGTCGCCCATTCCCGCCGCCAGCACGCCGGTGGCCGTGTGTTCCAGCAGCACGCTGCCGGTGGCGGGCGCGCTACTGCCCTCACGCGCAAAAAAGCGGCTCACGCCCGATGCCGGAAATGCGTCCATCGCGAACAACAGCACCGGCAGCCAGGCATCACCCACGCGGGCGCGGGCTGGAATCACGTCACGCGCCTCGGCCACCGCCACGCCGGGATGCTTGCGCGCGGCAGCCAGCACCGCGGGCGTGACATCACCACGCAGCTCCAGCGTGGCGTGGGCCGGGTCCGTGCCCAGGTAGTTGTCTGCCATCTCGCGTGTCAACACGGCGTAGGCACCCAGCACCGCACCCAGCGCCGCCAATGCCACCACCACGGCCACCAGCATCAGGCCAAAGCGACCGCGCTCGGCCTGCACGTCGCGCCACAGTTTGATCCAACGCGTGGCGCTACGCACGGTGCAGCTCCCGCACGCGCGGCGTGGTGGCCGGGGCCATGCGCACGTTGTCCACCAAGTGCCCGTCGGCCAGCGTGATGACCCGGTCGGCAATGCGGCTCACGTCCCTTTCGTGGGTGACCATCAGCACGGTCTTGCCGCGTTGGGCCAGCGCGGCCAGCAGTGCCAGCACCGCATCGGCCGTGGCGGTGTCGAGGTTGCCGGTGGGTTCATCCGCCACGATCAGCGGTGGGTCGTTGGCCAGCGCGCGGGCAAAGGCCGCACGCTGCTGTTGCCCGCCCGACAGGGCCGAGGGCAGCTTGTCGGCATGCTCGGCAATGCCGACGTCGGATAGCAAGCGCAGCGCGCGCTGGCGCGCCAGAGGCTTGGGGTAGGTGGCGCAAAAGTCCATGGGCAGCATCACGTTCTCCAGGATCGTCAGCGTGGGCAGCAGTTGGAAGAACTGGAACACCACGCCCACGTTGCGCCCGCGCCAGGCCGCCAGGCGGCTTTCGTCCAGCGCCTGCAACGCGGTGCCCGCCACATGCACCTCGCCCTCGGTGGGGCGGTCTATGCCGGCAATCAGGTTGATCAGCGTGGACTTGCCGCTGCCGGACTTGCCCACAATGGCCACAAACTCGCCGGCAGGCAGGGTCAGACTGAGCGCTTGCAGAGCGCAGGTGCCGCCGTTGGGTCCGGGGTAGCGCTTGGTCAGGTTCAACAGTTCAATCATCGGGACATCCGTTCTATAGTAGACAGGTGTCCATCTTGGCTAAGCCGGGCGCCAACGTCCAGACACGGCAGGCGCCGATTTGCCCGGTTATGGACATAAACCGCAACCCTGTTCAGGAACGACGATGAGCACCTTTCCAACCAATCCGGCCCTGGACCGCCGCAGCCAACGCACCCGTGACGCCTTGCGCGGCGCGCTGGTCGATTTGATTGCCGAGCGGGGCTGGGATGACATCACGGTGCAAGACGTGTGTGACCATGCCAACATCGGCCGCTCCACTTTCTATTCGCACTACACCGGCAAGGATGCGCTGCTGGTGGGCGGGTTGGAGGATTTGCAGGCCGGGTTGCAGCGCCAGGCGCAAGCGCGGGCCGCGTCAGCAGCAGGTGCCGACGCAGTGACAGGGTTCGGTTTCGTGCTGGGCCTGATCGAACACGCCCACGAGCAACGCAAGATCTTTCGGGGGCTGATTGGCCGGCGCAGTGGCCATGTGGTGCACCAGCGGTTTCGCGAAATGGTGCTGCGCCTGGTGCACGACGAGTTGCCGCAGTCCGCGCAAGGTGCGCTGCCCCGCGATGCGGCGGCCCGCTGGTTATCGGCGGCCTTTGTCGAGCTGTTGAGTTGGTGGGTGGAGCAGGCCACGCCGATGCCGACTACGGAACTTGAGACGCTGTTTATCGAGTTGGCGCAGCCGGTGTTGCGGGCGAATCGATTGTCCAACTCCAAAGGTACCGACACCATAAACCGGGATTGTCCATTGGGCAATTAATCGCCCTGGCGACTGTTCAGGGTAGGCATTGCAGTCATTTCTTGCGGTGCGGGGTTTGGCGGGGCCGGTGGGCCGGGTGTCGATCGCTACAAAATGCATAGCTGCTTAAGCATATTCCACAAGGGCTAGAGACCAGTTTTGCTTATAACCTCGCGCCACAACGCTGCGCTCCAGCACCTCGCCCGCCGTGCGCAGTCTTTTCGTGTGCCACAAGAAAAACGGGCGGGTGGCATACAAAGGTCCAATGGACAATCCCGGATAAATTGACATTCCGTGACGCCAGTGTTTGGTGGATGGGTCGGCTTACTTGGTAGTTTCCCTAGCTGTTTGGACAGCCGATTGACAGATTCCCGGTGCACCATGGCCCAGCCACGCGGCTTGACAAATTGCCCCACGCTTTCGCAACAGGAGGACCCATGAAGTTCCTGCACATGAAGATTTCCACCCTGCTGATGGTCGGGTTTTCAGTATTGATTTTGTTGATGGCCTTGATGGCCGTCTTTGGGCTCACCCAGGTCAGGACCATCAACCAATCGCTGAACACCATGTATTACGGTCGCGTCGTACCGTTGCGCCAGCTCAATGACATTGCCGACGTTTATGCCATCAACGTCTTGGATGCCGCCAACAAGGTGTCCGTTGGCAATCTGGATGCCAAGCAGGCGCTGGACGCGCTCGACCGGGGCCTATCGCAAGTGGACACGGTGTGGAAGGAGTACACCACCGCCCAGCTCTCCGCTGACGAAAAAGCCGTCACCGTGCGCGTGCAGGAGTTGATGGCAAAGGCCAGACCCGAGTTGGCCAAGTTGCGTGACGCACTGAGCAGTAACCGCAATGACACGATCATGGAAAACATGAACCCGCTGGACGCGGCCATCAGCCCCATTCGCCTGCAATTGCGCGCACTGGTGGAGATGCAGCTCAAGGAGTCCAAGGTGGTCCACGGACAGGCAGCGGGCGACTACCAGCGGATGATCGGCCTGTTTGTGGCAGCAGTGGTGCTGGCCGTTGCGGCGGGTGGCACGCTGGCGTGGTGGATTGTGCGTGGCATCACCAGCCCGCTCAGCCAGGCGGTGGCCATCGCACGCAGAGTGGCTGCCGGGGACCTGACCCAAGAGATCGCGCCACAGGGACCAGAGGATACGGTGGTGCTTCTGGAAGCACTCAAGGAGATGCAAATGGGGCTGGCCGGCGTGGTGTCGACGGTGCGCAGCGGCGCGGAGGGCGTGGCCAGTGCCAGTGCCGAAATTGCCCAGGGTAACCACGACCTTTCCGTGCGCACGGAGCAACAAGCCAGCGTCCTGGAGGGCGCGGCAGGTTCCATGGCGCAACTGAGTGCCACCGTCACGCAAAACGCCGCACGTGCGCACGACGCCAACCGGCTGGCACAGAACGCGTCCACGGTGGCGGCGCAAGGCGGCGACGTGGTCGGCCAGGTGGTGCAAACCATGCGCGGTATCAATGACGCGTCACGCAAGATATCGGACATCATCGGCGTGATCGACGGCATCGCCTTTCAGACCAACATCCTGGCGCTCAACGCCGCCGTGGAGGCCGCGCGGGCCGGTGAACAGGGGCGTGGCTTTGCGGTCGTGGCCAGTGAAGTGCGCAGCCTGGCGGGCCGGTCCGCCGCGGCAGCGAAAGAGATCAAGGAGCTTATCGGTGCCAGTGTGGATCGGGTGGAACAAGGTACCGCCCTGGTGGACCGGGCCGGCGAAACCATGACCGCGGTGGTGACCAGCATCGCCCAAGTGACGGCCATCATGGGGGAGATCAGTTCCGCCAGCACCGAACAGTCCGTCGAAGTGGAGGTCGTCAACAAAGTGGTCGTTCAAATGGATTACACCACCCAACAAAACGCCGCCCTGGTGGAGCAAATGGCGGCGGCCGCGTCCGGGCTCAAGGGCATGGCGGGCGAGCAAGTGGAGGCGGTGTCGGTCTTCAAGCTGCCTGCGCACGCGCTGGCCCAAGCAGCCGGTTCGCGGTTCAGCACCGCGCTGCTGACAACCTAGCGCATTCTTCGACTTCCTCAAAATCCAACTCCCGTATTCAGTGCAATACTACAAATGCTATTGTTTTGGTAGCAAACTACGCATGTTATACGAGGGCTATTGGCCGGTTTCGCTAAAACCTTTCAGGTAATAACAGTATTAAACCCAAAATGGGTATTTAATGCCCATTTTTAGGTGCAGACTGCACCGCCCCCGCCAGAACCAAGCTAGTACAGCGCTCCCACACCACCGCCAAACCCTCCCGCAGCTCCTGCATCAGCGAAACCGCCCGCGGCACCATCACCACCAGATCCGCATCCGACTGCGCAACGATCTCCACCCAGGTCGACACCTCCACGCAATACACGGCGCCGCGCGGCATCGTCGTTTGCTGCGCCAGCATGCAATGGTCCAGAGCCGTGCGCTGCACCAGGGCGACGGAGCCGGCGGCCACACGGATCACGGTGCCGCGCGGTAGCTGCTCAAAATGGGATTGCCCCCTAACCAACGAGAGTTGGCAGGTTTGAAACGATTCCGGTCTGCTTTGCATACGCCACCACCTTTTTTCTCGGTTGAAAAGGCCTGACCACACAGGAACAGGCAGTGGAGTCATCGTAGGTAAATACCCGCATCCACAACAGGCACAGCGTCCCTCTCTCTTTGCCAGAACAGACGCGCCGTTTGGCATCTGTTACGGTACGGTTTTGACAAATCTGTATCTGTTTTCCGCTTCGCGGATCAGGGAACATGGGCCATGGACACCGCGTCACCCTCCTCTACAGCACGGCAACAACAGCAACCCATCTACCAGCGCCTGGCCGCGCATTACCGGGGCGCGATACAAGCGGGCTCGCTGAACGTGGGTGACCGCATGCCCTCGCTGCGCAGCCTGATGCGCCAGCACGAGGTCAGCCTGTCCACCGCGATGCAGCTGAGCCGGCATTTGGAGAGCGAGGGCTGGCTGGAGGCTCGACCGCGCTCCGGCTACTTTGTGCGCAAGCCCTTGCGCAACACGCTGGCCACGGTCAGCGAGCCGCGCATGGACATCACGCCGGACCCGGCGCAGTATGTCGGCATCCATGGCCGTGTCTCGGACTTCATCGCGCGCGGGCGGCTGCAGATGGTCAAGACCAACCTGGCGGTGGCACGCTGCGCACCCGAACTGTACCCCGGCGACGCGCTGAAGCTGGCCACGATGCGGGTGCTGCGCACGCGGCCCACGCTGCTGGTGTCGGCGTCCTCCCCGCGCGGCAACCCGGAGTTTCGCGCGGTGCTGGCCAAGCGCGCACTGGGCATGGGCGTGACGCTGTCGCCCGACGATGTGCAGGTCACCAATGGCTGTATCGAGGCGCTGAACCTGGCGCTGCGCGCCGTGGCCCAGCCCGGCGACACCATCGCCGTGGAGTCGCCTACCTTCTACGGCCTGCTGCAGGTGCTGGAGGCACTGGGTCTGCGCGCGCTGGAGATACCCACCAGCCCGCAAACCGGCATCTCGCTGGACGCGCTGGAGATGGCGATGCAGACCTACGACAACATCAAGGCCGTTGTCGTGGTGCCGCACCTGCAAAACCCGCTGGGCAGCATCATGCCGGACGCGCACAAGCAGGGGCTGGTGCTACTGTGTGAACGCCACGGCGTGGCTCTGATCGAGGACGACACCTATAGCGAACTGGTCAGCGAAGGCACGCGTGGCGACGCGCCCTTGCGCGCGATGAAGTCGTGGGACACGACGGGCAACGTCATCTACTGCGCGTCGCTGCACAAGATACTGGCGCCCGGCATACGCGTGGGCTGGATGGCGGCCGGGCGCTGGCAAGCGCGGGTGGAGATGCTGAAGTTCAGCCAGACCCGCAGCAACGAGGAGTTGTCGCAACTGGCGCTGGCCGACTACATGGCCACGCCAGCTTATGACCGCCATTTGCGCCGCCTGCGCAGCACCTTGCATGTGCAGCGCGAGAAAACGGCGCAGGCCATTGCCAGCTATTTCCCCGAAGGCACGCGCCTCAATGTGCCCGATGGCGGGCTTTCGCTGTGGGTGGAACTGCCGCACAAGCTGTCCAGCCGGCGCGTGTTTGACGCCGCCTTGGCGCAGCAGATTTTGGTGACGCCGGGGCAAATGTTCTCCAACACACTGCGCTTTGACCCCTACCTGCGCATCAACTGCGGCTGGCCGCACCAGCAGGACGTGGAGCAAGGCCTGCGGCGGCTGGGGCAGATTGTTACGGAGTTGCTGGAGGACAACGTGTAGGGGGCGGCGTGCTCAGCGCTTTTTCTTTTCAAGCAAGCGCGTGCAACCCCACCCGGTTGCCGTCCAGATCCGTGATGTGGGCGAAATACCCCATGCCCGGTGGCAAGGCCTGACGTGGCAACGCCACCTGCCCACCCGCTGCCACAGTGCGCGCCAAAGCGCCGTCCAACGAAGGGCTTGCGTCCAGATAGATCAGCGTGCCGCCTGTTGATCGGGCAGGAGCCGTAGGGCCCATCATCAGCGCCCCCCCAACGCCGTCGCCGTCCCGGTCATAGGCAAATACGGCACCCTGTGATGGCCCCATGTCCTCGCGACGCATGGGGCGGCCCAAAACAGCTTCGTAAAAGGCCTGGGCGTTGTCCAGATGGGTGGTAGGAATTTCGAACCAGCTGATAGCGTTTTGCATGAGTCACTCGTGTTGAATTGAAGGAGCACGGATGATGCAGGGTAGCTACTGACAACGTGGTGTCAGTAGTGTGCGGGTGGCCATCCAGTCATCCACCGCAGATCGGACTGCGGGACGACGCGCACGCAGTTGCACAACGAGACCGGCTTCATCGTGCACGGTGCCGTGCTGATCGTGAGGGCGCTGGCGCACCGACAAGGCGCGCGCGACGTCATGCCCATATACTGGTTGGTTCGCCAAAAAGGAACCGGATCCCGATCTATTCAACACCGCCGACGCGAGTAAGGTTCTATGCTGCCAACCCCAAATTCACAGGAATCGCCCGAGCGCGACCTGACCGACGCCAGCCTGCGCGAGGAACGCGAGAGAGCAGACCGGGAGATGACGGCGAACCGGGTGGTCATAGAAAGAGACGCTGACGCGGTTGTCGAACACGCCCGGGAAAATGCCGACGCTGTCGTGGTTGCGGCCCGCGAAAAAGCAGACGAAAAGGCGGGCGAGACCGCGAACGGCGCCGAGCTCCACGACATTCAAACCGCCATTGCAGGGGATAGAGAGAGCGAAGATCAAGCCCTGCGCGATGAACGGAATGCGGCAGACCGAAGCCTGCGCCGTGAGCGCGAAACGCGGGCCCGCTTGCTCACGCGGCTGTTGCCTCTCGAGCGCGACGCGACCGATCAATATCTGTTGACAGAGCGTGCCCGGTCCGACGACGCGCTGGCGACCCGCGACGATTTCCTCGGCATGGTGTCCCACGACCTGCGCGACCTTCTGAACGGGATCGTGGTGAGTTCGCAGTTCCTTGCCCAAAAGCTTGAGAAACACGGTGACAGCGCGCCATTGCTCATAGAGACTGCGCGTATCGAACGTTACGGCACGCGCATGAACCGGCTGATTGGCGACCTGGTCGACGTCGCCAGCATCGACTCCGGCAAGCTCGCAATGCACGCGTTTCCAGGCGACGTCGCCACGCTGGTAGCGGAGGCGGTGGATGCCCTGCAGGGTTCGGCGACGGCCAGGGGCGTGTCTCTACAGGTAGCGAATAGGCAGGGACCTGTTGCGGCAGAGTTCGACCACGATCGCATGCTGCAGGTACTCGCCAACCTGATCTCCAATTCGATCAAGTTCACACCCAAGGGCGGCAGTATCCGTGTGCACTGCGAATGCGTTGGCGAAACGTTCGAGTTCTGCGTGGAGGACACCGGTGAAGGAATCCCGGTGGCGATGCTGGAGGCGGTTTTCGAGCGGTTCTGGCAGGTCGGCAAGAACGACCGGCGTGGGCTGGGCTTGGGCCTGTACATCTCGCGCTGCATCGTGGAGGCCCATGGCGGCAACATCCGGGCAGAAAGCAGTCCAGGCAAGGGGACCAGGATGCTGTTCACGCTGCCCGTCAGCTCTGCACACAGTCGCTGACATACTTTCGCCCTCGCGGGCACGCCGAAATCTGCAGACTCGGTACCCTACGGTGCTGATGCACATATCCGAGTGTGTGACACCGTACCGACACTGCAAAGTCCATGCAGCACAGTGAAGTGAGAAGCGCCGATCCGACCGGCCTTCCCCGCGCAAGCCCCTTCATCCGCTACTTGGAGCACACAGTGAACACACTCTCTGCCAGCTATCCCTACAACTTGTACAACCGAAACACCGCACCCGTTCCAGTGCCGAACATGGCCAGTGCCGTGAGCAGCCCACCGCCCCAGATGCCGATGCCGGAGAAGCCGACACCCCTGCCACCGGAAATGCCACAGCCCGCGCAGCCTATCGGCGAGCCATCGCCGATGGAAAACCCCATTCCCATGCGAGAGCCGCCCGCCACGCTCCCGCCCCAGTCGTAGCAGGTAGCGTTTTGCCACCATGACCGCGCTGATACAACGCACTTCCCATTGCTTCTGCGGCTACCCTATCTTTTTCCGCAACCATCTCTGTTTGCATTGCGGTCGTGCGCTGGGTTACGAGCCCGGTCAGGCCACGATCATGTCTTTGGAAGCGATTGACGGCGACGACAACAACGATGCCGCCACCTGGCGCCGCGCAGGAGCAACAGATGACGGCGGTGTGTACCGGCGTTGCGCCAACTTCAGCCTGGCGCCGCAATGCAACTGGCTGGTCCCGCAGTCCGATGGCGAAGACCAGAAGCTGTGCCGTTGCTGTCGGCTGAACCGCACGGTCCCCGACCAAAGCATTGCCGCCAATGCCACGCTGTGGCACAAGGTCGAGCTGGCCAAGCGCAGACTGGTTTCTTCGTTGATCGCCCTGGGTTTGCCAGTGGCTTCACGCATCGGCGAAGACCCACAGCAAGGCCTGGCCTTTGATCTGTTGGTGGGTGCAGGCCCTGCGCCGGTTACCACCGGCCACCACCAAGGCATCATTACGCTCAATGTCGATGAGGCCGACGACGTGGCCCGCGAGACCATTCGCAATGCCATGCATGAGCCTTACCGCACCTTGCTGGGGCATGTGCGCCATGAGTCCGGCCACTACTACTGGAGCCGCCTGCTGGATGGCAGCCCCTGGCATGAGCCCTTTCGCACGCTCTTCGGCGACGAGCGGCAAGACTACGCGGCCGCGCTGCAGCGGCACTACAGCGAAGGCCCCGCCCCATCCTGGAAGACCACCTGCGTCAGTGCCTACGCAAGCGCCCACCCGTGGGAAGATTGGGCGGAAACCTGGGCGCACTATCTGCACATGGTGGACACGCTGGATACCGCGCGCAGCTTCGGTCTCGACGGCGAGCGCGTGGGGCTGAGCTACGAGCGTTTCGGACCCGAAGCGCTGGACGACGCCGGCGCCGGCAGCGCCGACGGGCG